>CBDUXI010000003.1:0-86512 GCA_965371175.1 uncultured bacterium | reverse complement strand
TAAAGGAATCGGGTCTGGGCAGGGAAGGGGTGCGCTACTGCATGGAAGAGATGACCGAACTGCGCCTGATGGTCATCAAGGAAGGTACGTAGCATGGCAAAACAGCCCCGCATCGGCGTGGTCAGCGATTACCATGCGGGCACCCTGGAAAAATTTGGCGGCGATGAGGCCCACCAGTTTTTAAACAGCCGCTATACCCGTTCCATTGAACACGCCGGGGGCTTGCCGTGGCTGTTGCCGGTGCCGGAAAACACGGACATGGCAGAATCTTACGTGGCGGAACTTTCCGGCCTGCTCATGACCGGTTGCGGGCGGCATACGGACCCGGCCACCTACGGGCAGAAACCCATGACCGACCTGGGGGCGTGCATGGCCGCAGAAAAACAGCGGTTTGAATTTGCCATTTATCTTGCCGCCAGAAAAAAAGACTTGCCCGTTCTGGCCATCTGCGGCGGCCTGCAAAGCCTGAACGTGGCCACGGGCGGCACCCTGATCCAGCGCATCGGCGAGCAGGTCAAAAATCCCCTTGCCCACATGCAGGAAAGCAAGGCGGTCAACACCGTGCACGACGTCTCCATCGTGCCCGGCACGGCGCTGGCTGCGATTACCGGAGAAACCTCTCTGCCGGTGAACTCCTCCCACACCCAGTCGGTAGACAAACCGGGCACGGGCCTGATCGTCAACGCCACGGCCCCGGACGGGGTGGTGGAAGGGCTGGAAAGCGAAGATGGGCGGGTGATCGCCGTGCAGTGGCACCCGGAATACCTGTATGAAGAACACCCGGCGCAGGCCCGCCTGTTTGCCCACCTGGTCCAGGGGGCGGGGGGCGGGGGATAGGCATTTTTTTTTCGGCGTGCTATGGTATCGCCTCCTGAAGCATTCCCCACTTATAGGCGAGTGAACGTATGAGGATCGGCGTTCCGCGGGAGACCACTCCCGGCGAGTTACGGGTTGCTGCAACCCCGGAAACGGTAAAGAAAGCCATTGCCTTAGGGTTTCAGGTGGCGGTGGAATCCGGCGCGGGGGTCGGGGCCGCAATCCCCGACGCAGCCTACAAAAAAGCCGGAGCCAAAATCGTCACGGGGGCCGCCGTGTACAAGGGTGCGGACCTGATCTTTGTGGCGCAGCCGCCGGACGACAAGGCGCTGAAATCCATCGCCAAAGGCACCGTGCTGATCGGCATGCTCAGCCCCCTTTCCCACCCGGACGGCATCAAAAAATTTGCCAAAAAAGGGCTCACCGCCCTGGCCATGGAACTGCTGCCGCGCATTACCCGCGCCCAGTCCATGGACGTGTTATCCAGCCAGAGCAACGTGGCCGGTTACGGCGCGGTGCTGCTGGCCGCCACCCATTACCCCAGCATGTTTCCGATGATGATGACCGCCGCGGGTACCATCACCCCGGCCCGCGTACTGGTGCTGGGGGCGGGTGTGGCGGGCTTGCAGGCCATTGCCACCGCCCGCAGGATGGGGGCGGTGGTGGGGGCCTACGACGTGCGCCCGGCGGTAAAAGAACAGGTGGAAAGCCTGGGGGCCACGTTTGTATCGGTGGCTGAAGCCGACACGGCGGATGCCGAAACCAGCGGCGGCTACGCCAAAGAGATGAGCAAGGAATACAAAAAGAAAGAGCAGCAAATGCTGGCCGACGAGGTGGCCAAAGCCGACATCGTCATCACCACTGCGCTCATTCCCGGCAAGCCTGCGCCGGTGCTGATTACCAAGAAGATGGCCGCGGCCATGAAGCCCGGTTCCGTCGTGGTGGATCTGGCCGCCGAGGCGGGGGGCAACTGCGCCCTGACCGAACCGGGAAAAACGGTGCAGAAAGACGGCCTCACCCTGGTTGGCGTCACCAACCTGCCCGCCCTGTGGGCGGCGGACTCCAGCCAGCTGTTTGCCCGCAACCTGCTCAACTTCATCACCCCCATGGTGGATGCAGAAACAAAGAAATTCAAAATCGACCCGGAAGACGAAGTGGTCGCAGGCAGTCTGGTGGTGCATGACGGCAAGCTGGTGCACCCGCTGTTTACCGAAAAAAAGGGCAAGGAGAAATAGCCATGTCGGCCCAAAGCGCAATCGATACGGCCCGAAATTTAGCCCAGAGTGCCGCCGGAGCCGGGGGTCATGACACCCCGTTTGTGACGGCGCTTACGGTGTTCGTGCTGGCGGTGTTTGTGGGATACCACGTGATCTGGAAGGTCACCCCGGCCCTGCACACGCCGCTGATGAGCGTCACCAACGCCATCAGCGCGGTCATTATCGTCGGCGCAATTTTAGCTGCGGGACCGGTAGAGATGTCCCTTTCCACCGGGTTGGGACTGATCGCCATTTTGCTTGCCAGCGTCAACCTGTTTGGCGGGTTCATGGTTACCCAGCGCATGCTGGAAATGTTCAAGAAGAAAAAGTAGCGGTACTGGGAGTCTACGTTCGTGACGGAAAACGCAACAAGCCTGGCCTATCTGATCGCATCGGTGCTGTTTATTCTGGCGCTGAAGGGGCTTTCCTCGCCCGAATCGGCCCGTCGGGGCAACAAGATGGCCATCGTTGGCATGGCCATCGCCATCGTCACCACCCTGCTTGCACAGGGAGTGCAAAACTATGGGCTCATCATTGGCGCCATTGTCGTGGGCGGCGTCATTGGCGGGGTGATCGCCAGACGCATCGCCATGACCTCCATGCCCGAACTGGTGGCGGCCATGCACTCTCTGGTGGGGCTGGCCGCCGTGCTGATCGCCGTGGCGGCGTATCTGGATCCGGCCGAGTACGGCATTGCCGTGACCAACGGCAGCATTTCCACGGTCAGTCTGATCGAAATGGTCATCGGCGCATTTATCGGAGCCATCACCTTCACCGGCTCGATCATCGCTTTCGGCAAATTGCAGGGGTCCATCTCCAGCGCCCCGCTGTCGTTCCCCGGGCAGCATTTTTTAAACGCCGCTCTGGGCGTTGGCATGGTGGTGTTCAGCGTGCAGTTCTGCATGCAGCAATCGCTGGGCCTGTTCCTGCTGGTCATCGGCATTGCCCTGGCGCTGGGGGTTTTGTTGATTGTGCCCATTGGCGGCGCCGACATGCCGGTGGTGGTTTCCATGCTGAACTCCTACTCCGGGTGGGCGGCGGCGGGCATCGGCTTTACCCTGGGCAACAACCTGCTGATTATCACCGGCGCACTGGTGGGATCGTCCGGTGCGATCCTGAGTTACATCATGTGCAAGGCCATGAACCGCTCCATCTGGAACGTGCTGTTCGGCGGCTTTGGCACGGCAGACGGAGGCGGCTCTCCCGCCCAGCAGGCGGCAAACAAGGGGGCCAAGGCGGGCAGCCCGGAAGATGCGGCGTTTTTGATGAAAAATTCTCGCAACGTGATTATCGTGCCCGGTTACGGCATGGCTGTGGGGCGTGCCCAGCACGCGGTGAAGGAGATGACCGACCTGTTGACCGAGGCCGGGGTGCAGGTGCGTTTTGCCATTCACCCGGTGGCGGGCCGCATGCCCGGCCACATGAACGTGCTGCTGGCCGAAGCCGAAGTGCCGTACGACATGGTGTTTGAGCTGGACGAGATCAACCGGGAGTTCAGAGACACCGACGTGGCCATCGTCATCGGTGCCAACGACGTGGTGAACCCCGTCGCCCGCACCGATCCGTCCAGCCCCATCTACGGCATGCCGATTCTGGATGCGGACAAGGCCAAAACCGTCATGGTGGTCAAACGCAGCCTGTCCCCCGGCTATGCGGGCATCGACAATCCGCTGTTCTATGAAGACAACACCCTGATGCTGTTCGGCGACGCCAAGCACATTGCCGAGCAGATTGTGAAGGCGTTATAAAACCGGCCCGGCGCTAGTCGCCCGCCCGTTCAAACAAGTCTCAGCCTAGTCTGACCGCTCATACAAATCGATCAAGACCCCTTCCCGCAGGCCAAAATCGCTTACCGTCACCACGCCGAACTGCCAGTCGTGCATGATGCGCAGCAAAATGGCACTGCCTGCCACCAATAGCTCTTCCCGGCCCGGATCAATGCCGGTCATGCGGCTGCGTTTGGCGATGGACACGGTGGCAATCTGGTCGAACAGTTCCTCCACCCGGCCCAGGGTCATGACGTGATTGTTGATGCGGTCCGGGTCGTACACGGCCATTTCCTGATCCATGGCCGCCAGGGTGGTGGGGGTACCGGCGGTGGCTACCAGCCGTACCGCCCCCACGTTGCCCAGCGCCTTTCGCACCCGGTCGATGTGGGTGCGCACGTCTTCATCCAGATCGTACATCTCATGTTGCCGGGGCGGGTCGTGCTTTACGTGGCGTTCGGTGGCGGTCACCACCCCCAGCGGGATGGATACCGTACCCACCTGCTCCCCGCCCGTCATGTGAACAAACTCGGTACTGCCGCCACCGATATCCACAATCAGCAGATTACTCCGGTCACCGGCAAGCACCGAGGCGGCACCGATGGCCGTAAGCCGCGCCTCTTCGCCGCCGTTGATCACGGTCAGCTCAAGCCCCGTCTCCGCGCGCACCCGCTGCACAAATTCCGCCCCGTTTTGGGCCTCGCGCACGGCGCTGGTGGCCACCGCCAGCATCTCGTCCGGGGCCGCTTTTTTGATGGCTTCGGCAAATGTGGAAAGTGCCGTCAAAGAGCGGTCCATGGCCGCATCGGACAGGCGTCCGGTGTCGATGATGCCTTCTCCCAACCGGGTCATTTTCCGGCCGCTGGTCTGTTCGGTAATGCGGTGGTCCTGATCCACTTCGGCCACCAGATAGCGCAGGGTGTTGGTGCCCACATCCACCGAAGCCAGACGCTTGCGGCGGGCGCTTGTAAGAGAAATCAGGTTAGCGGACACGGAAGCGGAACGACTGGGTATCTTCCCCCACCGTGAGTCTGAGCGTCAGTTCCCGGGCGGCCACCGCTCGCTGAAAATAGACCGCGCCGCGTATCTGGGTGCCGGGCTCCACCGGGCCGGAGGTAAGTGCCCCCAGGGTGGCGGCAAAGTCGGTATCGTACGGATACAAAGATGGGTCCAGTTGGACCCCCGGCCCCACGGGAGGTGCGCTGGGGCCGGACAGCATGCCTTCCAGGCGCGCAGGCGGCACCGGGCGGTAGAGGGTGCCCTCATCATCCACCAATACGATGTTTTTCAGGTCAAACAGCACCGGGGTGGTGCCGTTGTTTCGAAGTTCCACATACAACGGGGTCACCAGTTGCTCCAGCCGGTACAACGGCTCCGGTCGCCACCCTGTCACCCGCACGGTGGCGGTAAGCTCCCCCACCTGCCGGGTAATGCCGTGCTTGTCGTCCGTCAGCATGTCCGACGAATCCGGCACGGGCAGAAGGGCGGTACACCCGACCATGCCAAACAGCAGGCTGGTGGCAATAGCCCATGTGCGTAAACGGTTGCCCATGGGTGTCATCCTACGACATGACGGCAGAAAAAATCCACGGGGGGCTATCCCACCGCGCCCCACTTCAGATGATGCCGCCACATTCCGACCACGGTGGCCTTGAGCAGCCGGTGTGCAGGCTGACTCAAGTCCGGGTCGGCCTCCAGCACCTCCCGCGCCGCCTCTCTGGCTACAGAAAGCAGGGCGGCGTCCCGGATCAGATTGGCCACGCGCAACTCCGGCACCCCGGATTGACGCTGGCCGAACAGCTCGCCGGGGCCGCGAATTTCCAGATCGCGCTCGGCGATTTTGAACCCGTCCGTGCTCTCCACAATGGCCTTCAGCCGCGCCTTGCCGTCTGTGGATACCGCGTGGGATGCCACCAGAAAGCAGCGCCCGGCAAAACCGCCGCGCCCGACCCGCCCGCGCAATTGATGCAACTGGGCCAGCCCGAACCGCTCCGCGTGCTCCACCACCATGATGGTGGCGGCAGCCACATCCACCCCCACCTCCACCACCGTGGTGGTGACCAGCACCTGTATTTCTCCGCTGGCAAATTTTTCCATCACCTGCGCCTTTTCGTCACTGGTCATGCGCCCATGTAGCAGCCCCATGGACACCCCGGCAAGCGGTCCGGCAGCCAGTTCTTCCAGTGCATTGGTGGCGGCGCGCAGGTCCAGCTTTTCGGATTCTTCCACCAGCGGGTGCACCACATAGGCCTGGCGCCCGGCCTCCACTTCTTTTTTGACCGCCGCATAAACCACATCCCGGCGGTTTTCGTAAACCAGGCGCGTATCGATGGGCGCCCGCCCCGGCGGCGGGGCATCGATCACCGACAGGTCCAGATCGCCATATACGGTCATGGCCAGACTGCGGGGGATGGGCGTGGCAGTCATGATGAGGGTGTGGGGGGCATCCCCCTTGGCACCAATCAGTGCCCGCTGGCGCACGCCGAAGCGGTGCTGCTCGTCCACCACCACCAGCCCCAGTTTGTGGAACGCCACCTTTTGCTGGATCAGCGCCTGGGTGCCCACCACGATACGCACCCGGCCATCGGCAATGGCGCTTACGGTTTTCGCCTTGGCCTTCGCCCCGCTCACCAACAACGCCATGGGCACGTCCATGCCGGAAAGCTGGGCCTGCATTTTTTTAAAATGCTGGGCCGCCAGCACCTCGGTGGGGGCCATGATGGCTCCCTGCCAGCCGTTGTCCACAGCCCGCAGCAGCGCAATGAGCGCCACCACCGTCTTGCCGCAGCCCACGTCTCCCTGGAGCAGCCGGTGCATGGGCGTCGGTCGGGACAGGTCGGCGGTAATCTGCGCCACCACCCTTTTTTGTGCCGGGGTCAAATCAAACGGCAGGCGGGCCATCAAGGCCCGCTCCAGCGCGCCGGGCCGATTACGAAAGATGGCGCGGGTGTGGCGTTTTGCCGCTTTTCTTTTTTTGACCGCCAGCCCCACCTGCAAAAATAGAAATTCCTCAAACGCCAGCCTGCGGGTACCGGCTTGTATCTCGTCCATTTTTTCCGGTCGGTGCACCATCACCAGCGCCGGATGCCGTGCCGGTAAACCCAGCCGGTTGCGTAACGATTCCGGCAGCGGGTCGGGCACCTCGATACGGGATAGCGCTACGGCCACCCAGCGGCGCATTTGCCGGGAAGAAAGCCCTTCGGTCTGCGGATAAATCGGCACCACCCGACCGGTATGAATACCGTCCGCACCCGCCTCCAACGGCTCAAATTCCGGGTTTTCCAGCACCAGTCCGGTGCCCCCCCGGTCGTATCCCACCTTGCCGGTCATCACATATTCGGTGTCGGCTCTCACCTGCCGGGCAAGGTGCGGCTGGTTGAACCAGCGGGCCACCAGCATGCCCCCCAGCCCCGCCGTATCGGCCACGGCGGCTTCAAATATTTTCATCCGCCGCCGGGCGGTGGTTTTCAGTTTTGTCTCCACCACCTTGCCCCGCACGGTCACCACGGTGCCGGGGGTCACGGCGCAAATGGGAGTGATCTGGCTGCGATCTTCATAGCGCACAGGCAGGTGCAACAGCAGATCGCCCACGGTGGCAATGCCCAGCCGGGCAAGCTGCTCCACCCGTTTTGCACCCACCCCCGGCAGCGCATCCACGCTGGACTCGAAAGTGAGATCGTCGGATCGACTGTTTTTTTTAGCTACCGGACGCGTCGCTACGGGCGTTGGGGTAACCTTTTTTTCACCCAGAGCGGAAAGACCTGCCAGCACGGTTTTCAGGCGCACTTTCCGTTCCGCCGGAGGCAACCGGTCGTACCGGGCAAGCCCGGAAAGCCACGCATCTGCCTGTGCACTTAAGGGGGAGCCGTCCGGCAATCCCTCACGCCAGGCGCTCACCCGATCGGTAATCAGGGCGGAAAGACCGCCAATTCGCTCGATGGGGGCACCCTCTTTTGTGGCAAAGGTGAGCGGGCCGATCAACTCCTGTAACGGCGTGGGAAGTTCGCTCATAGGCGTGCGCCGCCACGGAAAAGACAGAAAATATGGTCAGACGGGTTGTTGATAACCGAACTTCTCTGCTATGATCCCGGATTCATTTTTGGCCCTTTCGTACGGGCACCTGAACCCCGTACGACGCGTCGGACTCAGTGTTTTCCGGTGTGGTTTGGAGAGTGACCGATGGCAAACGTATGTGATTATTGTGGCAAACGCCGAATGAGTGGCAACAACGTCAGCCACTCCAAGCGGCGCACCCGGCGGGTATTTCATCCGAACATCCAGCGCGTGCGCGCGGTGATTAACGGCGCAGTGAAAAAGGTCAAAATCTGCACCCGCTGCCTCCGTACCGGAAAAGTCGTCAAGCCCGGTTGATTCCCGCCCGGGTGGCACACCGCCCCCCCCGTTGACATGGCTCCCATTGCTCTGACGACCTGAGCCTGCCTCGCTGAACCTGTCCCGGAGTTCTTCCGGGCCGTTCCCCTCGTTTTTCTAGCCGCCCTTGGGGCGCACCACCAACACCGGACATTTGGCCCGCTGCACCACCCGCTCGGCGGTGCTGCCGATGGTGTCATGCACCAGCCCGGTACGCCCGTGGGTACCCATGACAATCAGATCGGCGCTCAATTTTTCCGCCGCCTCCACAATCGCCTTCCACGGTTTGCCTTTCACCACCTCAACCGTCATGGACAGTCCGGCGGATTCAGCCTTTTCGGCCAACTCTTTTAGTTCCAGGCGGGAGGATACGTCGTTCTGCTCTTCCAGTTCCTTTACGCTCGGAATCAGCCCCACCACGCCGTAATGGGAAAACACCGGCTCGGCCACGTACAGGGCCACCAGCTTACTGCCGTGGACCTTGGCCAGCTGTACGGCATGCTCCCACGCTGCGTTGGCCGGATCCGAAAAGTCGGTGGGGACGAGAACGGTCTGATACATTCCTGATTCCTTAACTTGAGCACCACAAAACCTGAGCCACCCGGACCCCCGGGCCACCCCCTACATTAAACCATTTCAAGGACGATTTTGCCGAAGTGTGCGCGTTCTTCCATGGTTGCGTGGGCCGCTGCCGCATCACTTAACGGAAAGACCCGGTCGATCACCGGGCGAATTTTTCCCGCCGCCACATGGCGGGCAAGCTCGGCAAGCTCGCAGGTACTGCCCAGTCTGCCCCCCAGAATCGACTGCTGGCGGGCAAACAGGTCGCGCAGGTTGAATGCCACCTCTGCGCCAGTGGTGGTGCCGCAAACCAGCAGCCTGCCACCCACAGCCAGACACGACAGGTTGGCGGCAAACAGCGCCGCCCCCACGTGGTCAAACAGCACGTCCACCCCCTTGCCGTCTGTGGCGTCCAGCACCTGTGCGGCAACATTCCCCTGGGTGGGGTCGAAAGCGGCATCTACCCCCAACGCCAGCGCCTGTTCGCATTTTTTTTTACTCCCCGCCGTGGCCAGCACGCGAGCCCCGTGCATGCGGGCGATCTGGATGGCAAAACTGCCCAGCCCGCTGCCTGCGCCGTGCACCAGCACGGTCTCTCCCGGCTGCACCCGGCCCCGGGTCACCAGCTGATGCCATGCGGTCAGCCCCGCTACCCCCAGGGTGGCGGCGGCGTGCATATCGACGCCGTCCGGCACCGGAATCAGGTTTTGTGCCGGCACAACAGCGTAATCGGCATAGGTGCCTGCGGAGCCCGTGCCCGCGGAGCCAGTCCCAAAGATCGAAAACTCCGGGCACAAAAATGTGTCGCCAGCATCGCAAGCGGCACACGCGCCGCACGACAAGCCCGGTGCGATCAGATACGGACTACCTGCGGCAACACCCGTCACCCCGTCTCCCAGGGCATCTGCGATGCCCGCCCCATCGCAACCGGGAATATGGGGCAGGGGAGTGGGCAGCGCGCCGCATCTGAGCCAGATATCCAGATAGTTGACGGAGGCGGCACGCAGTTGTAACCGTACTTCGCCGGGCCCGGGTTCCGGCACCGGAACCTGCTCGACGGACAATACATCCGGCCCGCCTGTATGATGAAAACACACTGCCCGCATGGAATGGATCGCTCTATTTCGGGTGCCCACGCGCCCTGCGTGAAAAGCTTGTTATTTAACGATTATTTGGCGAACTACTTGGCAAATTTGCGCAGCCAGATTATTACTTGGCGAACTTTCGCAACCAGTCATTCGGGGCAAACCGCTCGCCATAGGTTTCGGCCAGCTTGTCCAGCACCGCCAGCACCTGGCCCGGTCCACGCTCTTCCACATAGCGGAACAGACCGCCCCGGAACGGCGGGAAACCGGTGCCGAACACCATGCCCGCATCCAGCATTTCGGCGCTCTCCACGATCTCTTCATCCAGAATCCGCGCCCCTTCCGCCACCATGGACAGAATCAGCCGGTCGCGAATGTCCTCTTCGGTAAAGCGGGTGGCGCCGCGCTCTTTAATGAGGCTGTAGGTGGCGGCATCCTCCCCTTCGGATTTGCCGTTTTTGTACAGGTACAGTCCCTTGCCCACTTTTTTGCCGAAGCGGCCCGACTCGAACAGGGCCGCCATACTTTTTGCCGGGGTCATGCGCTCGCCATACCCCTCTCTGAGCACGGCGGAAACGTGATAGCAGACATCCAGGCCGATCTCATCCACCAGCCGGAACGCCCCCATGGGCATGCCGAAGTTTTTGAGCACCTTGTCCACCTGGGCAATCTGGGCGCCCTCCTCCAGCATCATCATGGCCTCGTTCAGGTACGGCATGAGGATGCGGTTTACCAGAAAGCCGGGGCATTCCTGCACGATCAGCGGCATCTTGCCGATACGCACAGACAGGGCGGTCACCGTGGCCACCGTGGCCGGAGAGGTTTTGTCTCCCACCACCACCTCTACCAGTGGCATCAGCGGCACCGGGTTAAAGAAATGCATGCCCGCGGTTTTACCCGGTGACGGCACCCCCTTGAACATCTGGGTGACCGACAAGGACGATGTGTTGGTGAGCAGTAGCGCCCCCTTTCCCAGTTGCGGCGGTGCCTGTTTGAACAGGGCTTTTTTGATATCCATGTTTTCCGGTACCGCCTCAATCAGGGCGTCGGCAGGCCCCAGCAGGTCCAGATCGGTGGTGGGCGAAAGCCGCCCCATGATGCGCTCAAACTCGCCTTTTTTTGCACTTCTGGCGGCCCGTTTGGCGTTTTTGGCGATGCCCGCCATGCCGTTGGAGACCGCCTCATCCGACAGGTCGGCAAAGCGCACGGAGATGCCTTTGCGGGCGAACTCCCCGGCGATGCCCGCGCCCATCACCCCGGCGCCCACCACCACCACCCGGTTGATGGCGGCGGCATCGGCCTTGCCGAGCTTGGCGGCGTCTTGATTCTTGAGCGCCTCGGAAGCAAAGAACACCCGGATCAGATTTTTTGTAGCACCCAGCGGAATCAGTGCGCCGCACGATTCGGCCTCGACCCGGTGGGCCTGCACTGCACCCATTCCAGCAATGGTTTGAAGCACCTTCAGGGCGGCAAACGGTGCCGGGTAGTGATCTTTACTCACCTTGCGCTTCAGCTGTTTTTCCGCCTGATCGAAAAAGATTTTGCGGCCAATGGGGTTGCCCGTTAAGAGCTTTCCGACGAGGCCCGTTTTGGGCTTGGCCCTGCGCGCTTTGGGGACCAGTTTTTTTGCCGCCTCCAGCAACACCTCAGGGGCCACCGCAGAAGAGACCAGCCCTGCGCGTTTGGCCTGTTTGGCCGCCACCGCTTTGCCCGTCAGAATCCACTGGGTGGCCTTTTCCAGCCCCACCACCTTCGGCAGCCGCACGCAGCCGCCAAAGCCCGGGTGGATCCCCAGCTTGACCTCGGGCAGCCCCATGCGGGTGGACGGGTGATCGGTGCAGATGCGGGCAGTGCAGGCCAGCGCCAGCTCCATCCCGCCCCCCAGGCAGGCCCCGTGAATGGCCGCCACGGTGGGGATTTTGAGCCGTTCCAGCTTCAGGAACACCTGCTGCCCTTTTTCCACCAGCGCCGTGGCTTTTGTGGGGTCGGACAGGCCCGCAATCTCGTTGATGTCGGCCCCGGCGATAAAACTGGACTTGGCCGATGCGATGATCAGCCCGGAAATCTTTTTGCCCGCCACCTTGTCCAGATGGCCGTCCAGCTCCGCAAGCACCGGCCCGCTTAAGGTATTGACCGACTGCCCGGCCACATCCAGGGTCAGGGTGCCGATGCCGTCGGCTTCGGTGTAGGTCCAATGGGTGGTTTTCTTTTTTGCCATTATTCCGTCTCCACCAGTACCGATGCCCCTTGCCCGCCGCCGATGCACAAGGTGGCGACGCCCGTCTTGCCGCCCTGCCGGGACAACTCCCTGAGCAAAGTCAGCACCTGACGGGTGCCCGTGGCGCCCACCGGGTGCCCCAGGGCAATGGCCCCGCCGTTTACATTGACCTTTTTCCAGTTCGGCGCGCCGGGAGGGCTCACGCCCCCCATCTCTTTTTTGTAAAACGCTTTGGAGTCCCACGCCCGCAAACAGGCAATGGCTTGCGCGGCAAACGCCTCGTTCAACTCCACCAGATCGACGCCCTTCCAGTCCAGCTTGTTGGCATCAAACAGCTTCTGGGTGGAATAGACCGGCCCCAGCCCCATGCGCGACGGGGCCAGCCCGCCGAAAGCAAAATCGACCATGGTGCCGAGCGGCTTCCTGCCCATGCTCTTGGCGAAGTTGGCGCTGCCCAGAAGGATCGCGCACGCCCCGTCGGTCAGCTGCGAGCTGTTGCCCGGCGTCACGGTGCCGTTAGCCCGGTCAAACACGGTTTTGAGGGTGGCCAGCTTTTCCATGCTGGAATCGGCCCGGTAGCCGTTGTCCCGGTGGACCGGCTTGTATTTGGGGCCGGGGAAGGTGGTCATCACCTCACCTGCAAAACGCCCTTCCTCCCAGGCGGTGGCGGTGCGCAGATTGCTCTCCAGCGCCATCTCGTCCTGCTCTTTTCTGGAAATGGAAAACTCACGGGCCAGCACCTCGGCGGTCTGCCCCATGTTGAGGGTACTCACCGGGTCGGTAAGACCCAGCATGATGCCCACCTCGGGGGAAATTTTCCCCAGCGGGAATTTGGTAATGTGGGCCAGCTTTGCGCCCATGCTGCGCATACGCTGCAACTGGGTGAGCCACGCCCGCATCTCACGCCTGACCTGAAACGGTGCGTCCGACATCGATTCCACGCCCAGGCAGATCACCGCCTCGGCGCGGCCGCTGGCGATCAGCATATGCCCTTCGGCCAGGGCCTGAATGCCGGAAGCGCAGTTACGGTGCACCGTGTAGGCCGGCATTTTTTCGGGCAAATGCGAGCGCAGGGCGATCACCCGGGCGATGTTCACCGCATCCACCGGCTGAATGACGTTGCCCGCCACCAGCTCATCAATCTGTTCCGGGTCGGCCCCGCTGCGGGCCATCAATTCCGTGACCGCGTACCGGCCCAGGTCCACCGCCCGCGCCGTACCCTGCACGGTGCCCATTTTGGTAAACGGGGTACGAACCCCGTCAATCACGCAAACCTTACGCATATCTCAATCTTCCCTGATATTAACCTGTACTGATCTGATCACCCGTGACACCGATTCCTTTCGGCAAACAACGGCACCCGCGTAAATGTAACCGAGATGAGGCCCGTAACCAAATTATGGGAAACAGCGCATTATTTGCGCCGCCGGACCACTTTCATGAGGGTGATCACCTCTTCCCCCCCCAGCAGCCGATGGGTCACCATATAGAGCACCGACGATCCCAATACGGCCGCGCACAGCCACGCCGCCCGGGTGGCGAACAGACCGTCCTGCCACACCGGCTGGCCCGCCACCCACAGGCAAAAGGCCGTCATGACAGCGCCTGCGGCCAGCGTTCGGCCCAAACTGGGAAGCACGCGCGACAACTGCGCCTCCGGCAGTTTTTTACGCACCAGGAAGACCAGCAGCCCCAGGTTCACCATGGCGGCGATGGCCGTGGCCAGGGCCAGCCCCGCATGCCCCAGCGGCCCCATGAGCGCCAGATTCAGGATGATGTTGGTAATCATGGCGACCGCCGCCACCTTAACCGGCGTGGCCGTATCTTTCATAGCGTAATAGGCCGAGGCGGTGATACGCACCCCGGCAAACGCCCACAGGCCGGTGGCATAGGCCGATACGGCGGCGGCCACCCCCACGGTGTCGGCGGCGTCAAACGCGCCCCGCTCAAACAGGGTCTGCACAATGGGGGAGGAGAGCACGATCAACCCCAGCATGGCCGGAATCGTAATAAACAGGATCAGCCGCAAGCCGTCGGAAAAACCCCTGCCCACTGCGGCCAGATCACCCTTTGCCGCACTGGCCGACAGGCTGGGCAAAATGGCGGTGGCCAGGGCCACACCAAAAATGCCCAGGGGAAAGTGAATCAGGCGGATGCCGTAGTACAGAAAACTCACCGACCCTTCTTGCAGAAAAGAGGCCAGCAAGGTGTTCACCAGCAGGTTGACCTGGGTCACCGACAGGCCAAACAGCATGGGCAGAATCAGTTTGCCGATGCGGCGCACGTCCGGGTCTTTCGGTGCCCAGGCAAGGCGCGGCATCATCTTGTGGGAAGCCAGCCCCGGCAGCTGGATGGCAAGTTGAGCAATGCCACCCACCAGCACCCCGATGGCCAGCCCCAAAGCCGGGGTATCCATGCCCGGTGCCAGCCACAGGGCGCAGGCGATGATGGAAATATTCAGGCACATGGGCGAAAGCGCCGGCAGGGCAAACGCCCGCAGGGAGTTCAGGATGCCCATGGCCAGGGCCGCAAGGCCGATAAACAACAGATATGGGAACATGATGCGGGTGAGCAGCACGGTCAATTCCCGCTGTCCGCCCGCGTCGGTAAAGCCCGGCGCGATCAACCGCACGATCAACGGCGCGGCCAGAATCCCCAGACAGGTCACCACCACCAGCACCACCAGCAGCACGGTAAATACGCGGCTGGCCAGCGCCCACGCCCGCTCTCTGGTATCTTGCGTCAGTTTTTCGGTAAATACCGGTACAAACGCCGCGCTCATGGAGCCTTCGGCCAGCAACTCCCGCAGCATATTGGGAATACGCAGGGCGACAAAAAAGGCGTCCGCCACCAGTGATGCGCCAAACGCCCGCGCCACCACCACATCGCGAATAAAGCCCAGCACCCGGCTGCCAAAGGTGAACAGACCGATGGTCCCGGCAGCACGGGCCACCTTTTCGGTCTCGCCCCGCTCTTTTTTAGGGCCGTTAGTGGACTTTTCCATTGACACGGAGACCCTTTACCCAATAAATTAAGGGTTTTCCCGAACGCGCCCGGTGTGCCGGTGACGCGGTAAAAAGAACCGTTTTAAGGATTTTTATGGCCAATCACGCCTCAGCAGCCAAGCGCGCCCGTCAGTCTATCGTCCGCCGGGACCGCAACCGCAGCACCATTTCTGCCCTGCGCACCGTCCTCAAGAAGCTGGAGGGATCGGTGGAGAAGAAGGACAAGGCCGCAGCCAAAGCCGACCTGACTGTCGCCACCTCTTATCTTGCCCGCGCCGCCGGAAAAGGTGTGCTGAAAAAGAACACCGCCTCCCGCAAGGTTTCGCGCCTGACCAAAATGGTCAACGCCCTGGGCTAGTTTCGCCCGGAGCGGGCCGGCCGCGCCCCCTGTCGCCTCGCCTATGCGCGGCACAGGCTCAGCACCTCGTCCTCGAGCGTACGCCGGGGCGATGCGGCACCCCCCTTCAAATCGGAATCCACCTGGGCAAAGCGGGTAAACGCTTTGCCTATTTTTTTGTCGGAATAATGGCGCGCCTGCCCGGCAAGCTTGTTGGCCACAAACGGTGCCACGCCGACGGCGGCAGCCAGGTTTCGCTCTCCGGCGTTTAGCGCCTCGACCGTGCGCCACAACATGCGATAGTGCCGCACAATCATGCCCTGTACCTTTAACGGTGCCTCCCCCGCATCCAGCAGCGTACCCAGTGCGGCCAGCGCCCGTCCGGTCTGCTTTGCCCCCAGGGCGTCGGTCAGTTCAAATACCGTATGCACCCGGTGGCGGCCCACCGTCTCTTCCACCACATCCAGATCGATGCGTGCATCGGCCCCGGCATAGGCCGCGGCCTTTTCCAGTTCGGCATCCAGGGTGGCCAGATGGGTGCCCGCATAGGCCACCAGAAAGCGCGCGGCATCCGGCTCGATGGCGCAACCCAGCGCCCGCGCCCGACGCGTGAGCCAGCCCTGCGCGTCCCTTTCGTACAGGGCCTGACACGGCACCACGGCCCCCACTTTTTTAACGCTGGAAAACGGTGCCCGGCGCATGTCGGCCTTTTCGCCTTCAAAAATCAGGCAGGTGGTGGGGGACGGGTCGGTCAGGTAGTCAGCCAGCGGTGCCAGCTTCTCGGCCTTGATACGCTCCACAAAGCGCAGGATCACCAGCCGCCGCGTAGCCATCACCGGCAGCATCTGGGCGGCGGCCACCACTTCTTCCACCTTGCAACTGCCGCCGTCGAATTTATCCAGATTGAAATCGGCCATGGACGGATCCAGCACCGCGTCGGTGATGGTTTTTACCGCCTCCCGGCGCAGCAACTCTTCCGGCCCGTGAATCAGGTAGACCGGCCGGATCGGGTCGATTGGAATGTTTCCGGACACGGCCATTTACTTACTCTCCCTTTAAGTATCCAGCGCCAGTAACAGCTGGTTTGCAATGCCCGTGGCCGCTTCCTCCAGCGCCCGGTCCCTGGCGTCCCGGTTGAAGGTGGGATCGCTGGTGACCGGATATTCCGCCGACCCCACGAACGGCCGGTCCGTCCAGATATCTCCCGAACCACCTGCCAGCGCCACCCGCACCGTCACCACCACCCGGCGATGGCTGGCGATACCGTCCGCATCAAACGCCAGCACCGCATCGGCCACGCGCATGATACGCCCATTTAGCGCAGGTAAGCCCGAAGGGGCCACGCGCACCCCCCCGGCCAGAAACCGGGAGCGTACCGCAGCGGTCAGAATTTCGGCCAGAAACGGCTCCGGGGTTTCATTGATGAACACCGGCACCGTCACCTGAGTGCTGGTCCCGGCAATGCCACGATCGGTCACCCATTGGTAGCCGCCGCACCCGGACAAAAGCCCCAGGCACAGGAGCGCCGCCAACCCAAAAAAAGTGGATCGAGAAAACATCAAACGACCACGTTCACCAGTTTGCCCGGCACATAGATCACCCGGCGCGGCAGTTTGCCATGCATGTGGGTCTGCACGTTTTCACAAGCCAGGGCGGCGCTTTTGACGCTCTCTTCATCGGCATCGGCAGCCACTTCGATGCGGTCGCGCACCTTGCCCATCACCTGCACCACGATGGTGACGGTATCGGACACCAGCCAGACCGGATCGGCTTTGGGCCACGGCTGATTGCACAGCAGCCCGGTGCCGCCCGTCTGTTCCCACAACTCCTCGGCCATGTGCGGGGCAAACGGGGCCAGCAGCACGATCAGGGAGCGGACCGACTCGGCCAGTACGCCAGCATCTCCCGGATTCTTTTCCTCCCCCATATTCTTCTTGAAGGTGGTGACGGCGTTCACCTGCTCCATCATGGCGGCAATGGCGGTATTGAACTGATAGCCCCGCTTAATATCAGACGTCACCTTGTCGATGGTGCGATGGGTCACCCGCCGCAAGGCAAGTCCCGCGTCCGACAGCTCGTCCGGCACATCTTCATCCGGCAACTCCTGCGCCAGCGCCCACACCCGCTTTAAAAACCGGTACGACCCTTCCACGCCGGAGTCGGACCACTCCAGATCCCGCTCCGGCGGCGCGGCAAACAGGATGAACAGGCGGGCGGTGTCGGCCCCGTAGCGCTCCAGCAGCGAGCCCGGGTCCACCACGTTGCCTTTGCTCTTGCTCATTTTTGAGCCGTCTTTAATCACCATGCCCTGGGTCAGCAGGCGTTTGAACGGCTCGGACACTTTAGTCAGCCCGGCATCGCGCATCAGCTTGGTAAAAAAGCGCGCATACAGCAGGTGCAAGATGGCGTGCTCAATGCCGCCGATGTACTGATCCACCGGCAGCCAGCGGTCGGCGGCTTTGGGGTCGATCATCCCCTGATCGGCCTGATCCGTCCCCTGACAGGTGAAGCGGGCGAAATACCAGGACGAGTCCACAAAAGTGTCCATGGTGTCGGTCTCTCGCCGGGCTTTGTTTTGGCACTTGGGACAAGTTGTCTCGTAAAAGGCCGGGTCCTGCGCTAAAAGAGAGCCTTTTTTTGGCAGGGTCACCCCGGTGGGCAGCGCCACCGGCAGCGATTTTTCCGGCACCGGCACGATGCCGCAGGCAGCGCAGTGCACCACCGGGATCGGCGTGCCCCAGTAACGCTGGCGGCTAATGCCCCAGTCCCGCAGGCGAAAGTTGACCTTGCGGGTGCCGTGGCCGGTTTTTTCCAGCAGGTCCGCCACCTTGTTTTTGCCCGTTTCGTTGTCCAGCCCGTCGAACCCGCCGGAGCTACACATGCTGCCGGGGCCGGTATACGCCGCATCCATGCTGGCGGCATCGACCTTTTCGCCTTTGGGCTGAATGACCACCTTGATGGGGATATCGTATTTTTTTGCGAACTCAAAATCCCGCTGGTCGTGGGCCGGCACCGCCATCACCGCGCCGGTGCCGTAGGCCATCAGCACAAAGTTCGCCACATACACCGGTATTTTTTCGCTGGTGATCGGGTGGGTGGCCATGCGGCCCGTATCCATGCCGCGCTTTTCCATGGTTTCCATGGCCGCCTCGGACACCCCGTGCCCCCGGCATTCTTCAATAAATTCAGCGAGCTTCGGATTGTCCCCAGCCGCATCCTGCGCCAGCGGGTGGTCGGCGGCCACCGACAGAAAGGTGACCCCCATAACGGTATCGGGCCGGGTGGTGTAGACCGTCAGCCGGGTCATGTCACCCGCTGTCATGGGCACCGGATCATCGAGAGAAAAGTCGATCTCCACCCCTTCGGAGCGCCCGATCCAGTTTCTTTGCATGGTCACCACCCGTTCCGGCCATTCGGTCAGGGTGTCCAGATCGTCCAGCAGTTCCTGGGCGTAATCGGTGATTTTGAGGCACCACTGGTCCAGCTGTTTGGCGGTCACCTGCGTGTCGCAGCGCCAGCACAGGCCGTCCACCACCTGCTCGTTGGCCAGCACCGTGTCGCATGGGACACACCAGTTCACCTGGCTGCTTTTGCGGTAGGCGATGCCTTTTTCAAAAAGCTGCAAAAAGAACCACTGGTTCCATTTGTAATAGTCCGGGTTGCAGGTGGCCAGTTCCCGGTCCCAGTCGTACGACAGCCCCAGCGGCTGCATCTGCCCCTTCATGTGTTCGATGTTGCTGCGGGTCCACTCGTCCGGCGGCAGATTGTGTTTGATGGCGGCGTTTTCCGCCGGCAGGCCGAAGGCATCCCAGCCCATGGGGTGCAGCACGTTGTAGCCGCACATGCGCTGGTAGCGGGCGATCACATCACCAATGGCATAGTTGCGCACGTGCCCCATGTGGATGTTTCCCGACGGGTACGGGAACATCTCCAGACAGTAAAACGTGGGGCGATCGTCGTCGGCCACGGCAAAGGCGCGGTCCTCCTGCCAGCGGGCCTGCCATTTTGGTTCGATGATATGGGGCTGGTAAGCGGTCACGAAAAACAGGGGGCAAAAAGGGGCGATTTACGGGCGACGGATGGTCCCGCCCAACCGGCGAAATCTAGCACGGAAAGCGGCGCTTCTTCAAGGGCGAAAGGGCCGTATCAATTGTGCAGCACGGCAGGTTCGTGATACTTTTCATCTCTTTTGCTCTCGCCTTTTTTTCGGCATTTTTTGTGACCACGCCCCAAAAGCCCAGCCAGACCCCGGACCCGCTGCCGGTGATCGCCATCGTCGGTCGCCCCAATGTGGGCAAATCCACCCTGTTCAACCGGCTGGCGGGCCGACGCGTGGCCATTGTGATGGACACCCCCGGCGTCACCCGCGACCGCCACTATCGAGACATCACCTGGGACCGGCTGCGCTTTACCCTCATCGATACCGGCGGGGTAGACCCGGAGCAGAGCGACCCGTTAAAAAAAGACGTGGGCGACCAGAGCCTGGCCACCCTGGAACAGGCCGATATCGTGCTGTTCATGACCGACGCCAGAGACGGTCTGACCCCGGCGGATCAGGAACTGTCGATCATTATCCGCAAGAGCAAGCCGACGGTGTTGCACCTGGTCAACAAGGCCGACTCCGATATTCTGGAGCAGGAGGCGTTTTCCGCCAGCGCCCTGGGGTTCGACCCGGTCATTCCGATCTCGGCAGAGCACAGCCGGGGGCTGGATTTGCTGTACGACGAGCTGGAATTTCTTCTGCCAAAAACCCCCCTGCCGGATGCAGATGCCGAGGGTGAGGACAAAGGCGAACCGATGGTGCGGGTGGCGGTGGTGGGCCGCCCCAACGTGGGCAAATCCACCCTGATCAACCGGCTGCTGGGGGAAGACCGGCTGGTGGTGAGCGACATCCCCGGCACCACCCGCGACGCCATCGATTCGGAAGTGAGCTTTGGGGACACCCCATACCTGTTTATCGATACCGCCGGTATCCGCCGCCGGGGCCGCATCGACAAGGGGATCGAACGGGCCAGCGTGTCGCGCACCATGAGTGCGCTCAAGCGCTCAGAAGTGGCCGTACTGCTCATGGACGCCACCGAAGGGGTGACCGATCTGGATACCAAGATTGCAGGCCAGATCATTCAGGCCCGGCGCGGCTGCGTGCTGGGGATCAATAAGTGGGACACCAAAAAAGGCAACGCCGAGGCGCTGAGTGCCATCACCAGCGAAATGGAGCGCCTGTTTCCGTTTCTGGCCCATGCGCCCGTGGTGCGTATTTCGGGCTTGTCGGGGCACAACATGGGCCAACTTTTTACCGCCATCAACAAGGTGGCCGTAGCGTTCCGGCGGCGCATTCCCACCGGCGAGTTGAACCGGGCGGTGGAACATCTGGTGAACCGCCAGGAGCCGCCCCGGCTGCGGGGACGGCGGGTGCGTATTTACTACGCCACCCAGGTAAAGGCCGCGCCGCCGCGCATCGTGCTGTTCACCAACCAGCCGGACGGGCTGACCGGGCCGTATCAGCGCTATCTGGAAAACGGACTGCGTACGGCTTTCGACTTTACCGGCACCCCGTTAAAATTCGACGTGCGCCACCGGGATAAGGACAAACGCTCCCGCTAAGGGCAGTTTTTTAGGGGTTAAGCCGCCACGCTCAACTTGTAGAGCACCTCGGAACGGGATTTGGCGTCCATCTTGGACATGATGGCCTTGATGTGGTCCTTGACCGTGTATTCGGAAATAAACAGCAGATCGGCAATGTCGCGGTTGGATTTGCCGTAATAGAGCATGCGCACCACATCCTGCTCCCGACGCGAAATATGGTACAGGCGGCGGGCGGCGTCAAAGTCCACCTCCCGTTCCAGGCTGACGGTATCGATGTAGACCAGCACCATGCGTGAAGCCCCGTCCGGGCTGTCCGGCGGGGTCATGAATGTCGCCCGCAAGCCGTAGGTATGATCCCCGTCCAGATGCACTGCCACAGCCACTTTTTCGTCGTCTTTTTCTCTGGCCTCAAGCAGGTCGGCGGCCAAACGCACCACGTCGTGCATCAACGGGTGCGCCTCCACCTCTTCTGCACAGTGGGGCTTGCCCATGAGGGCGGCGGCCCGGTCGTTCACCCAGGTAACATCCAGTTCACCGTTTAGCATCACAATGCCGGGAAATTTGCGCTTACGCAGGATCGCAAGCGGATCTGCAACATATTTACCCATCCGGCTCCTTACTTTCTAATCGCTCCACCTCCCTTCTTTTCGGTGTAAATTGCCCATTTCATAATCTATTTTTGTTGCCCGTCCCCCTCGACAAATCCACGCTTCCGGGTCACCATATTTACGGTTTGACCCACCCGGAAAAAGGCACCGCGTCCATGCTCAAGACCATCCAGCGATTCTTTAACGACAACATGGCCGAATCTGCGGCCATCACCTCCAAAGAGGCCACCGATCACGCCTTAAAGCTGGCCACGGCAGCGCTGCTCATCGAGGTCACCCGGGCCGACAGCACGGTCAGGGATGAGGAACGGCAGGCGGTCACCGATGCCATAAAAGGCAAATTCGGCCTGACCGACACCGAAACGGCGGAGCTGATTACACTCGCCCAGGCCGAGGCCAAAGAGGCCACTTCCCTGTTTCAGTTCACCCACCTGATCGACAAGGGGTTCAGTCCCGAGCAGAAAAACCATGTGATCGAGCTGCTCTGGCGGGTGGTGTTTGCCGACGCCGAGATGGAAAAGCACGAAGAGGGGCTGGTGCGCCGGGTGGCGGATTTGATACACGTCCCCCACAAGGTGTTCATCGACACCAAGATCAGGGTACGAAAAGAGTTAACCGGAAGTTAGAGAGGGGTGAAAGGGGTCAACGGATCCCGGCAATCAGTCCGGGCAGTTGCACCGCCACCTTCAGCCACGGGGGGGTACCGTACCAGACGGCCATCACCACCAGTTGGGTTAACAAGATGGTGACGGTCAGAACGAAAGCGTTTCTGGCCACCTGCATGGGACTTTACCCCATCAGGGTCAGGGTGTACCGATCAGCCCACATCAGCGCCACGACGCTGAATCCCATAAACATAAAAATGATCCGCGACTTGGCGGCCAGGTCCAACATGTACTTTCCAGCGATGTGCGTTACTTCGCGCATGGATACAACTCCAACAGCGCGGACTTAACTGGCAGGTCAGCCGTCTCCTCCCCCAATCGGGTGGAGACCCGTATCCTTTGCGTGCCGTCCTCGCGAACGGGTTGCCCGGACAGAATGGGTCCACAAACAAACGTGTTACCAGGGAGGGTATGTAGCAAGCCCCGTGCCGCTTTGTCATTTTTTTGACGATGCGGTTAATACATTGTTTTATATTGTTTTTTTACGATTCGATGCCGGGGCTGGGGCAAAGCGGTTCGGTGATGCATCCCCTGCCCCACCCCAAGGTGGGAAATTCGTTGCCCTGTCCGGGGAAACCCACGGGTCCGCAATAGCCAAATGTAGAACGGTCGGCCGGGTGTAGAATGAAGAAATGACCTCGACGACGGCATCTGCGACACTTTCCACCCACACCGGGCAGGAACTCCGACTGCCCATCACCGGCATGACCTGCGCCGCCTGCGCCGCCCGCATCGAAAAGGTGTTATCGCGTACCGACGGTATATTGTCCGCCCAGGTGAACTACGGCAACGAGTCGGCCACGATCCTTTACGATCCGGCGGCAATATCCCCCGGCGAGCTTGTGGAAGCCGTACGCCGCACCGGCTACGACGTGGGCACGGTGACCACCGATCTGCCCATTTCCGGCATGAGCTGCGCCGCCTGTTCTGCCCGCATCGAAAAGGTGCTGGGCAAGGTGGAGGGGGTGGTTTCCGCTCAGGTGAACTACGGCAGCGAAAGCGGACGCATCACTCACCTGCCGTTCGCACGCCGCGCAGACCTTGTCGCCGCCATTGGACGGGCAGGCTACGAAGTGCCCGAACAGGCAGGAGATGCGGGCGACGTGGAAGATGCCGAGGCCGCCCGGCAGGCGGCCCACCGACACGCCCTGACCGTGCGCCTGTTCGTATCGGCGGGGCTTGCGGTGCTGATTTTTGTGGGCAGCATGCCCGCCCTGTTTCCGTTTGTCTCCGCCATCCCCGGCCGCCCCCTGTGGCTGCTGGCCTTGGCCACCCCGGTGCAGTTCTGGGCCGCATGGCCGTTCTACAGGGCCGCATGGGCCGCCGCAAGGCATGGCGGCACCGACATGAACACTTTGGTGGTGGTGGGCACCAGCGCCGCCTACGGCTATTCGGCGGTAGCGGCCCTGGCCCCCGGTCTGTTTGCCCAGGCAGGCTCTGCGCCCCATGTCTATTTTGATACGGCGGCGGTCATCGTCACCCTCATTCTTCTGGGCCGTACGTTGGAGGCCCGCGCCAAGGGGCATACGTCGGATGCCATCAAAAAACTGATGGGCCTTGCCCCCAGACAGGCCACCGTCATCAAGGGCGGCAAGGAGGTTTCCATCCCGCTGGATGCAGTGCTGGTGGGCGATACCGTGGCCGTGCGCCCCGGAGAAAAAATCCCCGTGGACGGGCAGGTGACCGACGGCTATTCGGCGGTGGATGAGTCCATGCTCACCGGCGAGCCGATCCCGGTAGAAAAAAAAGCGGGCGATACGGTCACCGGCGGCACCTTCAACAAGACCGGCGCATTTCACTTTTGCGCCACCCGGGTGGGGGCTGATACCGCCCTTGCCGGCATTATCGAAATGGTCCGCCGGGCACAGGGGTCCAAGGCACCGATCCAGCGGGTGGCCGATAAGGTGGCGGGTATTTTTGTACCCATCGTGCTGGGGGTGGCGGCGCTCACGTTTGCCGTCTGGGCCGTAGCCGGTCCCACCCCGGCCTTGATTCACGCCATGGTGGCGGCGGTGGCCGTGCTGATTATCGCCTGCCCGTGCGCCCTGGGGCTGGCCACCCCCACCGCCATCATGGTGGGCACCGGTCGGGGGGCGCAAATGGGCGTGTTGATCAAAGGTGGGGAAAGCCTGGAGCAGGCCCACAAGGTCACCACCGTGGTGTTCGACAAGACCGGCACCCTGACCGAAGGGGTGCCGAAGGTCACCGACACCCTGGTAAACACGGGCACCAAAGAGGAACTGCTGGCCATCGCACACGGCGTAGAGGGTGCCTCGGAACACCCGCTGGCCCAGGCCATCATGGCAGAAGCCGAACGGCACAAGGTGACACCTGCCCGCGTGGAAAAATTCGATGCCGTACCGGGGCGCGGGGTCACGGCCACGGCGGCGGGCAAAGCTGTACTCATCGGAAATATACGCCTGATGACCGATGCCGGCATCGATACCGGCTGGTTCCAGCCCCATGTGGAACGGTTTTCGGCCCAGGGAAAAACCCCGCTCCTTGTCGCTGTGGAGGGGCAGCCCCTCGGCCTGTTTGCCGTCACCGACTCGCCCCGTCCCGAAGCATTCGAGACCGTCGCCGCCCTGCACAAAATGGGGCTGAAGGTGGTCATGATTACCGGCGATCACCAGGGCACCGCCACGGCCATTGCAAACACCCTTGGCATCAATGAAGTCCTGGCCGAGGTGCTGCCGGGCGACAAAGCCCAACAAGTGGCCCGGCTGCAACAGGCGGGGGAAGTGGTGGCCATGGTGGGGGACGGCATCAACGATGCCCCGGCGCTGGCCAAAGCCGACATCGGCATGGCCATCGGCACCGGCACCGACGTGGCGATGGAAGCCGCCGACATCACCCTGATGCGGGGCGATGTGCGGCTGGTGGTGACCGCGATTGAACTGTCCCGTCGCAGCATGCGCATCATCCGCCAGAATCTGTTCTGGGCGTTTGGCTACAACATATTGGGCATTCCCATAGCCGCCGGAGTCCTGTATCCATTTTTCGGTATCCTGCTGTCGCCGGTCATTGCCGCCTTCGCCATGGCGTTTTCCTCTGTGTCCGTGGTGTCCAATTCCCTCCGGCTAAAGAATTTTTCCCCAACAAAAGCGTCAGAGACCGCGTTGACTCCCTGACCTGCCGGTCCCTATGATGCCCCGTATGGACCCACTAGCCACCCGCCCCCAAGGCGTCACAGACCCGCCCGCAGGGGCACCGCATGAATACCGTGAAAACGCCCGCATTCTGGCCCTGATCACCCTGCTGGAAGATGAAGACCCACGGGTGGGGGAGGCCATCTCCGACCATCTGCGCGACATTGGCGTATCCGCCCTGCCCGCCTTGAAAGATGCGGTGGAGCGGGGCCAGGAACCGCTGAGCGAACGGGCAGGCGCGCTGGTACAGGAGTTGTCTTCCGAACTCGTCATTCACGACATCCGGCAGTTTGCAAAAAGGGGAAGGAACGGGCTGGAGGAAGGGCTGATCCTGCTTTCCCGGCTGCACACGCCCGAACTGGACGAAAAGCAGGTGGCCGCCCGCATCGGGCGCATGACCGAAGATTTGATGCTGAAACTGGACCCCGGCGACGGGGCGGATGTCATGCTGCGCCGCCTGTCCCGCTACCTGTTTGAAGAGCAGGGGTTCTGCGGCAATACCGGCGACTATTACAACCCGGAAAATTCCTATCTGCACTCGGTGCTGGAAACCCGAAAAGGCATCCCCATCAGCCTGTCGTCCCTCTATCTGGTGCTGGCCCAACGGCTGAGCCTGCCCATTTACGGCATCGGCATGCCGGGGCATTTTCTGGTCAAGTACGACGACGGGGACGAGATGCGCATCATCGACCCGTTCCACCGGGGACGGCTCATTGATCAGGACGGCTGCGCCAAACTGCTGCGCAGCATGGGGGTGTCGTTCGACGAGCGTTACCTGGAGCCGGTGGCCACCCGGTACATTCTGGAGCGTACGGTTAAAAACCTGATCGCCGTGTTTGCCGAGCGCAAGGCCAGAAGCAAACTGGACTACCACCAGCGCGCCCTGGACGCCCTGCGAACGGCCCCCTGACGGGCCGGGCGTGATGGAAAAACTGCCGCTGGCCGACCTGTCCCCCGTTGCCGGTGAACGCCTGCCGGCCCCCACGCCAAAAAAAGAAACGATCGATATTTTAGCGGCGGCGGAGCGGGTGGCTGCACAGACCGTAACCGCCAAAAAATCGCTGCCGCCCCACGTGACGGCCCGGGTGGACGGGCTGGCCAATACCGGTCTGCAGGACGGGGCAACCTATCTGGTTACCGCCACCAGCCTGCCGGGAGATGCCCCGCCCCCAGCCCCCAAAAAAAATGAGGCCGTACGGGTGGCCACCGGTGGCCCGCTGCCTGCGGGATGTGCCGGGGTGGTGCCGGTGGAACATACGGAACCTGCCGGGGGCCAGGCCGAACCTGCCGGCGATCAGGTGCGGGTGATTCAGGCCATGAACGTCCCGGCCATTCCGACCGGGGGACAGATTGCAAAGGGGAAAGAACTGATCCGGCAAGGCGCGCCCGTCCGCGCCCATCAGGCGGGCTGGCTGGCCGATCTGGGAGAGACCCGGATCGAGGTATACACCCGCCCGCAGGTGGCGATTCTGGCGACCGGTAGCGAACTGACGGATGCGGGCGACACGGTAAACGGCAACGCCGTGCGGCTGGCCATGGCCGTACAAAAAGCCGGGGGCGTGGCGCTTGTTCTGCCCCCCGCGCCGGACGAGGCGGAGGCCATCGCAACAGCCATTTTGTCCACCGATGCACCGTTGATCCTCACCACTGGGGGCACCGCCAGGGGGGTGCGGGACGTGACCGGAAAGGCCATCGAACAGGCCGGTTTTAAGCTAATTTTAGACGGCCTGAATGCAAGGCCGGGGCAAAGCCTGCGGCTGGGGATCAATAAAAATCAAATCCTGCTGTCGCTGCCCGGTATGCCGGGCGGGTTGCCGTCTTTGTGCGCGCTTTTGGTGACACCGCTGGTTCATCGTCTGGCCGGAAAAACCGACTGGGAACCCGCCTGGTTTACCGCAGAGCTTGCCGCCCCCCACGACGAACACCGGCCCATGCCGCTGCTGGCCAACGCCGAACTACGGGTCACCCCGGACGGCCTGCGGGCCACCGTGGTACCAAGCGTGGCGAACGGGTTTGTGGTGCTGCCCAAAGGGCGGGAAGCGTTGGCGGCGGGCACAGCACTTGCCGCCCTGTGCACAGATGTGCCGCTACCCGGCTAAATTTACGCGCTGGCGGTTGTCAGTGCGGGTAGATCGGCCACGGTAGCGGTAGCCTCCCCCACGGCAACGACGGTGCCCGGCTCCCAGCAGGCACGTTTCAGGGAGGCCAGCGCCACCACCCCATCCGGGGTTTCGGCTGCGCTTTTGACCAGGCCCACCTCTGCCCCGTCGTAGTTGACGACGGCCCCTGCATCCGGCACCGGGCCGTCGATCACCAGACCACACAGCTTGCGGTTCAACTGCCCGCGAAAGACGATGCGCGACAACGTTTCCTGGCCGATATAGCAGCCTTTGTCGAACGCCACGGAATCGGCAAACCCGGCCTCCAGTAGCAACACCTCCTCATCCACCTCCACCCCGTAGCGGGCACGCCCATGGGCGATGCGAAACGCCTCCAGCGCATCAAACCCGAACGGCGTCACCCCCAACGGCGCTCCGGCCTGTACCAGCTTTTCCCACAGGGGGGAAAAATCCGCCACCGGCACGATCACCTCAAAACCCGCCACGCCAAACTCATCCGTGGCGGCGATCACCGCGCTGTCCGGGCAGGTAAATTTTCCCGCCGGAGCGGGCAAATCAGCAGTTTCGATCCCCAATGCCGTGGCCAGCACCTTTTGTGCTTCCGGCCCGTACAGCCCCACGTGGCCAAAATCGGCACTCACGTCGGCGGTGGCCGCATCCCGAATAATGGTGTATTTGTCCAGAAAGGCGTGGGTGGAGCCGGTGAGCACCGGGTCCAGATCCAGCAAAAAATAATCGTCAAAACGATAGCCGTCAAAGAGGCTCTGGGCCTTTCCGTGGCCGGTGCAGATGGCATTGGGCTGCACCGTGCCCACCGCCTGCCTGGCCACATCGGCGGCAGACAGGCTCTGAATAAGCGCCTCGGCGTCCGGCCCTTCCACCCGCAATTTGCCCCGGTAGCTGCGGTCGATCAAACCGCCTGCTTTTTTGATCCGGCGCTGGGCGTCCACAGCGGATTCGTCGCCGTATCCGGCGACGACCTGAGTGCCGTCCATCTCGATAAAATTCGCCCCCGCCTGTTTGTGGACGGACGCAATGGCTAACGTATTCATGGAATCGATTATAGGGCCGGGCACACAGGCTACACCAGTATTCCCCTTGACTTGGCGGCGCGCCAAATACAAACATATGTTTGTGAACAACCTGCCGCTACTTGCCAACCTGCCCCGCCGCCCGGAAGGCGGGTCGATCCCCGTGGGGGAAATCCTGGCCGCCCACGGGCCACAGGTGAACTACCAGGAAATCACCTGCCGCCAGATCATCGGTCAGTCCCCCGGCGCAAAAAAGAAGGGGCTGCCGTTTGGCTGGACCATCAACCCGTACCGGGGCTGCGAAATCGGCTGCACCTACTGCTACGCCCGCTACACCCACGCCTTTTTAGGCCAGGACGATCCGTATCTGTTTGAGCGGGAAATCTACGTCAAGCTGGGGGCGGAACGGCGGGTGGTCAAAAATTTAAAAGCCTGTCACTTTGCAGGCGAGGAAATTGCCATCGGCACGGTGACCGATCCGTATCAACCGGCAGAACGGCGCTACCGGCTGACCCGGCGCATTCTGGAAAAGCTGGCCGCTTTTTCCGGGCTCACCCTCACCCTGACCACCAAAAGCCCCCTTATTGTGGATGATGCCGAACTGCTGGCGACCATCGCCCGGCGCTCCGATCTGACCGTACACATGAGCCTTATCTCTTTGGATACCGCCCTGATCCGCAAGCTGGAACCCAAGGCCGCCACCCCCAAAGCGCGGCTGGATGCGGTGCGGGAACTGTCCCGCCGGGGGGTGCCGGTGGGGCTGTTCTGCATGCCCATCCTGCCCGGCATCAACGATGGTAAAAAAGAATTGGCAAGGCTGGATCACGCTGCCCGCCGGGCCGGAGCAAAATTTGTCGTCCGCCACCGGATATCGCTACGGCGGGCGGCGTGGCCGGTGTTTGCCGCCATGCTTAAACGGCACTACCCGCACCTGCTGGCTCGCTACCGGCGGATGAATTTTTCCGGCGCATAAAAATGCATGGTTAACCTGCCCGCCCGCACAGGTTGATCATGACCTGTGCCACTGATACACTGCAAAACCTGCCTGAAACAGGCTTTATATAAAAGGGATTGCCATGCGGGACACCATCCGGACATTTGAAGCGCGGGTACTGGCCGGGGAGCTTTTAAGCTACGAGGACGGCTGCCGCCTGATCGGCATCGACACCGCCTCCGCCGACCTGATGGACCTGATCGGCGCCGCCAACCGGGTGCGGTTGCAGTTTAAGGGCACCCGCATCGACACCTGCGCCATCGTCAACGCCAAGAGCGGCAGTTGCGCCGAGGACTGCGCCTTCTGCGCCCAGTCGGCCCACCATAGCGCGGCGGCGGAAAGCTACCCGCTGATGGACGCAGACGCCATTGGCGAAGCGGCAGATGCCGCATTCGATGCCGGGGCCGAGGCGTTCGGCATCGTCGCCGCCTGGAAAGGGCTCCAAAATGGACCGGAACTGGATGCCCTGATCGCCCGCATCGAAGAGCTGACCGCCAAAGGCAAAGGCCATATCGACGGCTCTTTGGGGCATGTGCCCAGCACCGAGATTGCCGTGCGCCTTAAGGAAGCCGGGGTCCGCACCTATAACCACAACCTGGAAACCGCCCCCAGCCATTTTGGCAACATCTGCTCCACCCACACCTTTGCCGACCGGCTAGATACCATCAACCGGTTAAAAGAAGCCGGGATTCGCATCTGCTCCGGCGGTATTTTTGGCATGGGCGAATCGCCCGAACAGCGGGTGGAGCTGGCCCTGAGCCTGCGCGACGTGGGCACCGACGTGCTGCCCATGAACTTTTTAAACCCCATCGCCGGCACGCCGCTGGAAAACATGCAACCGCTGTCCGCCATGGAGTGCATCAAAACCATCGCCGTCTACCGCATGCTGCTGCCCATCGCCAACCTGATGCTGGCCGGGGGCCGGGAGGCCAACATGCGCGAGTTGCAAAGCTGGGCGTTCCATGCGGGAGCAAATGCCTGCATGGTGGGCAATTACCTCACCACCGCAGGCCGTAGCGCACAGGAAGACAGGCAGATGATTGACGATTTAGGCTTCACCTCGGCCATCTGCGATACGCCGGAAGCGCCCGCCCAAACCGCTGCGGACACGCCGTTTAAGATGGTCACTTCGGCGTAACCCCGCCCCCCTGTTTCATTGACGAAGAGGGGGGGCGTGCGGTACATTCTGGCCTCTTCTTTGGCGGCGTAGCTCAGTTGGTTAGAGCAGCGGAATCATAATCCGCGTGTCCGGGGTTCGAATCCCTGCGCCGCTACCATTTTAAAAGGGCGGGTCTTACAGGCTGGCTCTTTTTTATTTTCCGCACAATCCGATCGAACGGGCCGAGCGAACAGGCCAAACGGCGGGCGACTCCGCCAGGGCCCACCCCTTGACCCCTTCCGCCCGGCCCCCTACCATCGACCCATGAGTACACAACCCTCTTTTCTGGACTGGCTGCTGTCCCTGCCCATCTGGGCCAAACTGCTGGTCACCTTCGGCACCGCACTGGGGATGTATTTCTCCTTTGCACAATTTTTTTAGGTCCCCGTGGAGTATCGTCGTTTAGGAAAATCAGGCCTGCTGGTTTCCGCCCTGTCGCTGGGATCGTGGACCACTTTTGGCAAACAGGTGGGGGAGGATGTGGCCACAGCCTGTCTGACCGCAGCCTACGACGCCGGAGTGAACCTGTTCGACACCGGCGAAGGGTATGCCGACGGCGAGGCCGAGCGCATCCTCGGGCGCACCCTCAAAAAAAACGGCTGGCGGCGCGACACGCTGGTGCTCTCCACCAAGGTGTTCTACGGCGGCGATCTGCCCAATCAGCGCGGGCTGTCCAGAAAGCACATCATGGACGGGCTGTCTGGCTCCCTTTCGCGGCTGGGGGTAGACTATGTAGACATCCTGTTTTGTCACCGGCCCGATCTCCACACCCCGGTAGAAGAAACCGTACGCGCCATGGACGTGCTGATCCGGCAGGGCAGGGTGCTCTACTGGGGCACCTCATTCTGGCCGCCGGAGCGGGTGCGGGAGGCGTATGAAATAGCAGATCGTCACCATCTGACCCCGCCTTCCGCAGAGCAGCCCCCGTACAGCCTGCTGGAGACGGAACAGGTGGACACCCAGCTTGCGCCCCTGTGCGACGAATTCGGCCTGGGCCTGACCACTTTTTCGCCCCTGTACGGCGGGGTGCTGTCCGGCAAGTACCGGGGGGGAGCCGTACCAAAAGGCTCCCGCGCCGAGTTTCGCGGGCAAGCATGGGTACGTCAGCACATCGGCGGCGATCAGGGACCGGAACGGCTGCGGCAGGTGGATCAGCTGGCCAATATGGCCGCGCAGCTGCAAACCACCCCTGCATGTCTGGCCATTGCCTGGTGCCTGACAAACAGGCGGATAAGCAGCGTCATTACCGGTGCCACAAGTTCCGGGCAGGTGGCAGAAAATATGGGGGCAATCGCCCTGTCAGAACGGCTGGATGACACCATAATGGCCAACGTCGAGCGCATTTTCATCCCTGAAAAAACAGGAGAATAGCCCCCAAACTGCCTGCCTGCCCGGCAAAAAATGAAAACCACCAACGATTAGTTTAGTATAAACAGTCACATGCGAGACTCATCTCCATCCCAAGGTCAGCATCAGGCCAATGCATGGCGCGTCCTCATAATGGGAGAGGTTCTGTTCGACTGCTTTCCGGACGGGGCGCATCTGGGCGGTGCTCCGTTTAACGTGGCGTGGCACTTGAGGGGACTTGGCCTTGCGCCCCGGTTTGTCAGCCGGGTGGGAAAAGATGACCTGGGAGAGCAGGTCCGCACCGCCATGACCGGACACGGCATGGAAACCGGCTGGCTCCAGGAAGATGCCGACCGCCCCACCGGGCAGGTGCAAATTACCCTGGACGGCGCAGGCGGCCACACGTTTCGCATCCTGCCGGAACAGGCCTACGACCACATCGACGCCACCGCCCTGAACGCAAAATTAAGTGGTTTTCCTGCTGAACTCGCCTATTTCGGCTCTCTCGCCCTGCGTGCTCCGGAAAGCCGAAAGGCCATCTTGAGCGCGGCAGAAGCCACTGACGGCGTGCGTTTTCTGGACATCAATTTAAGGGACAGCTGCTGGACACAGGACACCGCCCTCGCCGCTCTGTCCGCCGCCACCGTGGCCAAGCTCAACGACGAAGAGTTTGGCATTCTGACCGGTCTCTTTTTTGCCGGGAAAAAAGCCGATCCGGCCGCATGGCTGACACGCTTTGACCTGGACGGCCTGTGCATCACCGCCGCCGAAAACGGGGCCACCTGGCATGCCGAAAACGGATCCACCCATGTGCCTGCCCCACCAGTGAACCTCGTCGATACGGTGGGCGCGGGAGACGGCTTTGCCGCCGTGCTGATCTTCGGGTTGCTGTCCGGCTGGCCGCCACAGACCACCCTGCCCCGTGCGGCACACTTTGCTGCGGCCATCTGTGGGCAGCGGGGCGCCTGCCCGGATGATCCCGGTTTTTACACGCCGTTTACCGCCGCCTGGGAAGCGGGCAGGGATGCCCCCGAAACAAGCCGCATATGACCGATCACGGCCTGTATATCGCCCTGCTCTCCATCCACGGGCTGATCCGTGCCGAAGAGCCGGAACTGGGCCGTGACCCGGATACCGGTGGGCAAACCACCTATCTGCTGGAGATGGCCCGGTTTCTCGCCCGCCACCCCAAGGTGGCCCAGGTGGATCTGTTCACCCGGCTGGTGATCGATGAAGGGGTCAGTGACGACTACGCCGTACCCATTGAACCGCTGGGTGCGGACGGAGCGCGCATCGTACGCATCCAGTGCGGGCCAAACCGGTACATCAAAAAAGAGATGCTGTGGCCATATCTGGATGAGTTTGCCGACCGTACCGTAAGCTTTTTGCGCCGTCAGCGGCACACCCCGCACCTGTTTCACAGTCACTATGCCGACGCCGGGTATGTGGGCCGTGAACTGTCCCGCTTTCTGGGCATCCCCCAGTTTCACACCGGCCACTCTCTGGGCCGCACCAAACGGGAACGGCTGCTGGCTTCCGGCGAATCGGCCGAACGCATTGAGCGACAATACCGGCTCAAGCAGCGCATCGCCACCGAGGCACGGGTATTCGAGCATGCAGATACGGTCATCTGCTCCACCCGGCAGGAAGCCAAAACCCAGTGGGGCCAGTACCTGAACGCCTACGACACGCGTTTGGTGGTGATTCCGCCGGGCACCGATACCAGCCGGTTTACACCCCCCACCCGCAGCTGGAAACGCCCCCCCATCCAGTGGCAGGTGGACCGTTTTCTGGCCCATCCCAGACGGCCCATGGTGCTGGCCCTTGCCCGGCCCGATCCGCGCAAGAACCTGCGCCGCCTGGTGCAGGCGTTTGCCCGGTCCAATCGTTTGCGGGATACCGCCAATCTGGTGATCGTGGCCGGAAACCGGGACGACGTACGGAACCTGGACGATTCGTCCAGAAAAGAGCTGACCCAGTTGATGCTCGATATCGACAAGTTCGACCTGTACGGCACGGTGGCCATGCCCAAGCATCACACGACAGATGACGTGCCCGACCTGTACCGGCTGGCGGTACGACGCCGGGGCGTGTTCGTCAACGCCGCACTCACCGAACCGTTCGGGCTCACCCTGATCGAATCCGCCGCCTCCGGCCTGCCCATCGTGGCCACCAACGACGGCGGCCCGCAGGACATCATCGCCAACTGTAAAAACGGTTTTCTGGTGGACGCCCTGGATCCGGCGGATATCGCAAAAAAGATTGAAAATATGCTCGCCGACCGCGCCCAGTGGCGCCGGTTTTCCGACGCGGGCCGCTCTGGCGTGCGCCGCCACTACACCTGGGACGCCCACGTGAAACGCTATGTAAAGGAGGTCGAATCCATGATCAAGAGGCTGCGTCCGAAGGGGCTGCCCAGAAAAAGGTCGGAAGCTCACCGGGGGCGGCTGCTGCAACTGGACCGGCTGCTGGTGTGTGATATCGACAACACCCTGGTGGGTGATGGCGAGGCATTGGCAAGGCTTCTCGGCGTAATCAAACGGGAGCGCGACAAGCTGGGGTTTGTGGTGGCCACGGGACGCTCCGTGGAATTGACCCAGGAAGTTCTGCAGGAACACAACATTCCCCAACCCGACATTCTGATCACCAGCGTGGGCACCGAAATCCACGAAGGCCCCCACCTGGATCCGGCCGAGGGGTGGGCCAGCCACATCCGCTACAACTGGGACCGGGACGGCGTCGTCGCCACCCTGAAAGATATGCCGGGGCTGCGCTTGCAGGGCAAAGAGGGCCAACGCCCGTATAAGGTGAGCTACTTTGTCGACGAGGACGCCTCCGAAGAAAAAGGCCAGGAGATTGAAAGGGAAGTGCGCCAGCGCCTCCGGGTGGCGGGGCTGCGCTTTACCGCCGTGTTCTCCCACGGCCGGTATCTGGATATCCTGCCGGTACGGGCAAGCAAAGGCAAAGCCATCCGGTATCTGGCCGACAAGTGGGAAATTCCGGTCAGTCGGGTGCTGGTGGCAGGCGATTCCGGCAACGATGAGGAAATGTTGCGCGGCAACACCATGGGGGTGGTGGTGGGCAACTACAGCCCGGAACTTGCGGTCCTGAAAGGGCAGCCACGGATCTATTTCGCCGACAACAGCTACGCCCGGGGCATCCTGGAAGGAATTTCTCACTACGGATTTCTGGACCCGGTGGCCCAATCTGCCGAAAAGTAACCAAACAAGGAGTTACTACATACCGTGTCTGCCAAGTTTGAGTCCGCCCTGGCCCAGCGCCGGGACATTTTATATCCGCTATTCCAGCATCTGGTGGCGATGGAGCGCCCTTTTTTGCTCCGTGGCGACGTGCTGGATGCCATCGACGGTTTTTGCAGCACGCACCCGGAGGCGGGCGTATGCATCTCCGACCCACAACTGGACAAGTGGTTTCACCAGATCCAGGAAGCGGTGGTCGGACCCAACTGGATCTGCTTTGCCGTACGCACCCGTATCGCCCGTTGGCACTACATCCGGGTATACGTGGAGGAAATGATCTCCGAAACCCTTGATGTGCAATCGTACCTGAAGCTCAAGGAACAAAACATTCAGGGCGACGCCCCCTACAACGACCGGGTGCTCGAGATCGATATCGGCCCGTTCAACCGGGGCTTCCCCAAAATGACCAAGTCCAAGAGCATCGGGCGCGGCGTGGAATTTTTAAACCGGCACCTGGCCAGCCAGATGTTCCGCGACCGGGAAGCGGCCGGGGAGCAACTCCTGAACTTTTTGAAACTGCACCAGGTGGACGGTCGTTCGTTGATGCTCAACGACCGCATCAGCGACCTTTCGGTGCTGGAAGACAATCTGCGTGATGCAGTGGCCTATGTAAAAAAACAGCCACCGGAGACCCCGTGGCAACAACTGGCCATGGAACTGCAGGCCATGGGCTTTGAGCCCGGTTGGGGCGGCAAGGCCAAACGGGTGCTGGAAACCCTGGATTTGCTGGTCGATCTGCTGGAAGCGCCGGACGCCCCCTCACTGGAACGATTTTTATCGCGCATTCCGATGATCTTTCAGATTGCCGTGATTTCCCCCCACGGCTGGTTCGGTCAGGACGGCGTACTGGGCCGGCCCGATACCGGTGGGCAGGTAGTCTACATTCTCGATCAGGTGCGGGCGCTGGAGACCCACATGTGCCGCTGGTTCGAGGAGCAGGGGGTGGACGTGAAACCCCGCATCCTGATCGTCACCCGCCTGATTCCCAACGCCGAAGGCACCAACAGCAACGTACGATTGGAGCGAATACTCGGCTGCGAATACACCGATATTCTGCGGGTGCCGTTCCGGGAAAAGAGCGGCGAGGTGGTGCCCCAGTGGATCAGCCGCTTCAACGTATGGCCGTACCTGGAACGGTTTGCCGTGGAGGTGGAGCGGGAACTGCTGGCCGAAATGGGCCACCGGCCCGACCTGGTCATCGGCAACTATTCCGACGGCAACATGGTGGCCTCGATCCTCGCCCACCGGCTGGAGGTGACCCAGTGCAATGTGGCCCACGCGCTGGAAAAATCCAAGTATGTGCTGTCCGATCTGTACTGGCAGAACAACGACGACCACTACCATTTTTCCACCCAGTTCACCGCCGACCTGATTGCCATGAACATGGCCGATTTTATCATTACCAGCACCTATCAGGAGATTGCCGGGACCGAAGACACGGTGGGCCAGTACGAAAGCTATTCCAGCTTCACCATGCCGGGGCTGTACCGGGTGGTGAACGGCATCGATCTGTTCGATCCCAAGTTCAACATCGTCTCTCCCGGTGCGGCTACCGATACCTACTATCCGTGGACCGAGTCGGGCAAGCGCCTGACCGGGCTGCACCCGGAGATCCGCGCACTGCTGTTTGACGAAAAAACAGACGTTCCCCACCGGGGCTGCCTGCTCGATCCGGACAAGCCGATCATCCTGAGTATGGCGCGGCTGGACCGTATTAAAAACCTGACCGGGCTGGCCGAACTGTTCGCCAAAAACGAGGCGCTCAGGGCCGAGGCCAACCTGATCATTATCGGTGGCCATATCACCCCCGAATCGTGCGCCGACGAAGAAGAGGCCGCCGAGGCCGCCCGCATGCACGAAATTTTTGACCAGCACAATCTGGATGGAAATGCCCGCTGGCTGGCGGTCCACCTTTCCAAGCCCCAGGCGGGGGAGTTGTACCGGTTGATTGCCGACCGGCGCGGGGCGTTCGTGCAGCCCGCCCTGTTTGAGGCGTTTGGCCTGACCGTGATCGAGGCCATGGTGTCCGGCCTGCCCACGTTTGCCACCTGCTACGGCGGCCCGCTGGAGATCATCGAAGACGGTGTTTCCGGATTTCACATCGACCCCAACCACCCGCAACAGGTGGCGGAACAACTGGCCGACTTTTTTGCCAACACCCGCAAAAAACCCGCCCGTTGGGACGAAATTTCCACAGCCGGGGTGGACCGGGTCCACAGCCGCTACACCTGGGATCTGTATGCCGAGCGGTTGCTGACCTTATCGAAGGTATACGGCTACTGGCGCTTTGTTTCCGATCTGGAGCGGCGCGAAACCCTGCGCTATCTGGAGATGTTTTATTACTTGCAGTACCGCCCCCTGTCGGGCGACGACAGCTAGGGAGTCGGCAGCCCGACCTCTGCCGACGCCTGAACTTCCCGCTGCACGGCAAACGCCCCCAGCGGCACCGTTAGCGCATCGTCGGTGAGCAGGCAACTCATGGCCTCGGCGGTCACCGGAGCCAGCACCACCCCATTCCGATAGTGACCTGCGGCCACATACAGGTTGTCGTAACCCGGCACCTGCCCCAGATACGGCAACCCGTCCGGAGTGCCCGGACGAAACCCCATCCAGTGCTGCTCCACCTGTGCGTCGGCAAGGCACGGCGCCATGGTCAACAGTGCCCCGGAAAGGGTGTACAGGGCCGACAGGGTGGTGCGCCGGTCAAATCCGGCCATCTCCATGGTGGCCCCCACTAAAATGCGCCCATCGGCGCGGGGCACCAGATAGGCGTCTGCATGCTTGACGATGCGGGTCAGGGTGCCGGGAGCGGTTTTGAGCAACAGAATCTGCCCTTTCACCGGCTGGATCGGCAGCGTATAACCCGCTTTTTTAAGTAATTCTCCACTCCAGCTACCGGCGGCAACCAACACCTTGTCGGCCCGAAGTTTGCCGTTGTTGGTGGTCACGGTGGACACCCGCCCGCCCTTTACAGACAGGTCAATCACCTCTTCCCCGTAGCGAATATCCACCCCCAGCACGCGGGCCGTGGCCTCCACAGCGCGGGCAAGGCGCGGATTTCTCACCTGACCCACTTCTGGAAAATACAGCGCACCCACCACCTTCTTCGCCAGGCACGGCTCCACCTGCCGGGCCTCAGATCCCGTCAGCCGCTCCACCTGCCAGCCAAACCTGCGGCGCCACGGGTCCACCCCGTCCATGGAAAACCATTCCGAAGACCGGAACACGGGCATGATCAGCCCGGTTTTGCGGTGCTCCGGGTCCACCCCGGAGAGGGCCTGCAAGCGCTCCATCATCTGCGGATAAAGCGCCAGGCTGCGGTTGACCAGAATGCTCAAGGCGTCCGGATACTTCCACGGATAGATGGGCGACAGGATGCCGGCACCGGCCCAGGACGACTCGCGCATGGGCCGGCCCCGCTCCAGCACCGTCACCTGCACCCCCTTGCGGGCAAGTTCCACAGCGGTAAGCATGCCGATGATGCCCCCCCCCAGAATCAATACATCCGGGTGGGTGGGTGTGGGTGTAGACAACCGGTACTCCCTTGTTAAAGACAGGCAAGCCTCCATTCTCCACGCACAGGGAGCCGTGGTGCAACCCTGAAGGACAAAAGCGTCAAATTTTCGACGATGCAGGGCCACGGTTCATGTTATCCAGCGTGACAAGCGCCCGTTTGATCGCCCGGCACAGCTTGTCAGGAAAACTTTAAAAAAAAATTTCCTCCCAGTATTCATGCGGGGTATCTCCTGTTATTGCTTTCACTTACCCGCACTCTGGCATCCCGATTGCTCTCTGTCTGGCCAGCGCGTCGGACCCGCAGCAACTTTGCAGCGGAACGTTTTTTGTAGAGGGGCTGATAGACGGCACGGCCACTATCAGCAGGAGCAGTCAGTTATTTCGCGGGAGAGGGAACCCCCGCAAATTCGAATTCAGGAGGAAAGCCGGTGGCAAAAGCTGCAAAGCAGGATTACGGTGTGGGTGTCAAACACATTACTTTGGAAGTGCAGGAACGCCTGATCGAGGAGTTCGCACCCAAAATTCGCATCATGGCCAACCGGCTGGCCTCGCGCCTTCCGGCGCACCTGGATGTGGACGACATCATTAACGTAGGGGTCATCGGGCTCATGGACGCCATGACCAAGTACGACCCGAACCGGGAAACACTCTTTAAGACCTATGCCGAATTTCGCATCCGCGGCGCCATGCTGGACGAAGTGCGCGCCATGGACTGGGTGCCCCGGAGCATTCGGGAAAAGGCCTCCAAGCTGCGCGGTGTCTATCAGAAACTGGAGCAAAAGCTGGGACGCCCTGCCAGCGAAGAAGAAGTCGCCACCGAAATGGACATCCCCCTTGCAACCCTGCACAAAACCTTGCAGCAGGTGTCCCATACAGCGGTACTGAGTCTGGACGACCTGGGCGTGGACACCAACCGGGAGGTCAATATTCTGGAGTGCCTGTCCCAGGACTCCACACCGGACCCGCTTTCCGACCTGATTCAGCAGGACATGTGGAATCTGCTGGGAGAGGCCATTGAGCAGTTGCCCAAAAAAGAGCGGCTGGTCATTACCCTCTACTACTACGAAGAACTGACCATGCGCGAAATCGGCAGCATATTGGGCATTACCGAATCACGGGTATCCCAGTTGCACTCTCAGGCGGTGCTGCGCATCAAGGGCAAAATTGCCCATATCCGCAGAAAGCGGACCGACTCGCGCAAGCAGGCCGAACAACGCGCCAAAAAAGAGGGGGCAAAAAATGCCCGCCGATACGCCGTGGGCGAGCGCTAAAGAATCAGCCTGAAAGGATTGTAAACGGATGGCCAAACCAATACGTGTCCTGATTGTGGATGCCAACGCCGTTGTACGCACCGCCATCGTCCAGATGTTGGCCGGTGCGCCCGATATCGAAATAACGGGGCAGGCGACGGAGCCCGACCAGGGACTGCACATGACCCGCAACCTGACACCAGATGTGATTATCATGGATCTGGAAGTGCCCGATGGGGCGTGCGCCAACATGCTGCGTGAACTGATGAAACTGTTCCCCACTCCGGTCATTGGCCTGGGTACGCCAAACCATCAAGGGGGCACGGACGTGCTTGCCGCCTTTGCGGAAGGCGTGGTCGGTTACCTGCCCAAGACCAAATCGGGTAGTTCCCTAGCCATGCGTAAGCTGGCGCCGAGATTAATCGAAAAAGTCCGCGCCGTGGGAGGCGGGGCAACCCGTAAAGCGTTGATTTCCATGCTCATGGATTCCGCGCCGACACCACCTCCCCATACGCCAAACGGCAACGGCAACAGCAACGGAATGAAGGTGATCGGGCTGTGCGCGGGCGCGGGCGGCCCATATACCCTGATGCGCCTGGTGGCCTCGCTGCCCGAAAACCTGGAGGCCGCGGTGGTGGTGGCGCAAACGTTGCCGGAAGCGTATACCAGCCTGCTTGCAGAACGGCTGAATGCCGTGTGTGCGCTCCCCGTCAGGGAGGCCGGGCAGGAAGAGCGCCTCACCCCTGGCACCGTGCTGGTGGGGCAGGGTGGAAAAAACATTGAGGTCAAACAAGAGGCGGCGGGTTTAACCGTCTACATGGCCGATGCGGACAACCCGGCCGCCAGCCCGTCGGCCGACGGGCTGTTACACAGCCTGGCCGCAGCCTGCCCCGCAGACGGCATCGGCGTGGTCCTGTCCGGCATGGGGGAAGACGGCGTAGCGGGCACCCGTGCGCTGATTGGACAGGGAGGGGTCGTACTCACCCAGACGCCGGATGACTGTCTGGTCTGTCAGATGCCGGAGGCGAGCGCGGACGCGGGGGCCATACAGGTATCCATGGAAGAGATGACGAGGGAAATCCTTGCGCGTCTGTCTGCAACGGACCAACCCGTCCCCCAGCCAGGCTAACCAGGCAATCCGCCCAAATCCTGCGTCAGTGATTATGCCGGGACTTGGGGAAATGCAAAAGCTTGCCGCCCGGTAATTCCGGTTCGGCAAGTTCACTGTGGCGATCTGCAATATCCTTCAACAGCAGGGTGGATGTCTCCATCAACTCGCTGGCCGCCTTCAGGGTCACGTTAAACTGGCGTAGCGCCTCCTCGTTCCGACCCTCCTTACGCAGTGCCTTGAAGCGCAAAAAATGATCCTGCAACGCCTGCTTCATCCGCTGGATACGCTGCGTTTTTTCATTTTCAATCATCCGAATATTTGACCTCCCACACACAAACGTGGCAAAAACACATACTCTCCCTGTACCCGGATACAGATAGCAAGGAAGATGCCGCATGCTACATTCATCGGATAACTTGTTTATTTTCAATTGGTTGCTATACCCTACAACGGTGTTGCGCCCCGCCCGGTCAGGTGCAACAAGGGAGCGCCGTATTCCAAGACTGGGAAGAATAATTCCCTGAAATACATAATCGACAGGCGCACGCGCCTTGAGCCAAGCAGGTCATAACCAAAAAGAACTTATCGCGGCCGTACCGGCCCGGTAAAAATCCTATGGAGGGGGTGGCAGATGAACAGACCGAGTACAGCCTGGATACTGGCTGCCGCGTTCGTTTTCTGGCTGACGGGCCCGGGCACAGCCCACGCCTTTGAGTTGAACGGCTTTGCCGACGTCTCCTATACAGCCACCGAAATGGGTGGGGCCACTGGCGGCAGCAACAACGGATTTTCTCTGGGGCATCTGGATTTCTACGTCGCCGAGCAGCTCAGCGACCGCATGGACATGCTGGCGGAACTGGTCACCGAACTGGACGACGGGGAGGCCATCACCGATCTGGAACGGCTGCAAATCAGCTACGCCCTGAACAACCACCACAAGGTGCGGGCCGGGCGCTTTCATAACCTGCTGGGCTACTGGAACCTGGCCTACCACCACGGCGCCCAGCTGCATACCACGATCGGCCGACCGTTTTTCCTTGAATTCGAGGATGAGCACGGGGTCCTGCCGATGCACATGGTCGGTCTGTGGTGGGACAGCCGGTTTTCCACCGACGCAGGCAACGTGAGGTTGGGGGTGATGTTCGGCAACGGCGCAGCGCTCTCCGGAGATCTGAGCGTCACACCCGAGTTGCTGGAACTCGACCCCGGCAGCGGCAGCGACCCGGATAACCAAAAGGCCGTTTCCGCCAACCTGTCGTTCAGCCCCGCCGCCCTGGAAGGCCTGCAAGTCGGCCTGTTCGGGCAGACAGGCACCGTGCTGATCACCGATACGGGCGGCCCGCTGGACGACGAAATCGATCAGATCATCTGGGGGGTGGATGTGGCCTACCTGTCGGACCGGGTGGAGTTCCTGGGCGAATACTACGCCTGGCAACATGAAAATCTGGCGAGCGTCAGCACGGATACCGTGGGCTGGTACACCCAGTTGGGCTACCGGGTCAAAGAGCAGGTCATGCCATATGTACGCTACAGCACGCTGGACGCGGAAAGTGACCCGTATTTCGATGCCATCGGCGTCACCACCCCGGCAGTCGACCGGGAAACCACCGTAACCGTGGTTGGCATACGCTTCGACATCGACTATCGCACCGCACTCAAAGCCGAGTACCGCGCCATCGACGATGATTTCGACGGCAGCTACAACGAAGCCGCCGCACAATGGGCCTTCTCGTTTTAAATGGCTGAGGAGATGCACCAAATGGGCAGTTTCTGTAGGCGGGCTTTACGCATGCGAACAATTATTTGTGCGTGGGCCGCGGTGTTTTTCCTTGCGGGAGCGGCCAGTTCATGGGCGGGGGAAATCGTCATGGTGGTCAACGCCCAGGCACCGACGAGCGCCCTTTCGACCGATGAGGTAAAGCAAATTTATCTGGGCACCCTGACTTTCTGGGGCGAAGTGAAAATCGCGCCAACCGGATTTCCCGAAGGCACCTCCATACAGAGCGATTTTTTGCGCCGGGTACTGGGCATGTCCGAGCGGGACTTCAAGATCTACTGGATCAAACGCATCTTCCGGGAAGGCGGCACCCCCCCGAAAAACGTAACCTCCCTGCAGGAAGGCCTGGAATATATCACCCGCACCCCCGGAGGGATGGGCTACTTCCGGGCCAAAGATATCGCCGGGCGCAGCGACCTGCGAGAGGTGTTACGGGTCACCTGGTAGGGCGGCCCACAGGCCACTTCACGCCCGGTCAAATAACAGTCTCAGGCCAAGCAGCAGCAGGTCGTCCACCGGCTTGCAGGCCGTACGCAGATGCGGAACCAGTAGCGTTGCATCCCCCCCGGTCACAAACACCTGCACCTTGTCCCCCTTTTTTTTGCCCCCCTGTTCAAGCGCGAGGGCGGTGTCGGTCACCAGCCGGTCCACCAGACCGGCAAATCCGATCACCACCCCCACCCGCATGGCCTCTTGCGTATTGGCGCCAATGGGGCCGGACGGGGCGCGCAAAGACACCTGGGGCAGTTTTTCGGCCCGGCTGGAGAGGGCGGATAAGCTCGTGGTCGGCCCCGGCGCAATGGCCCCGCCCAGATAGCGTCCGGTTGCAGTCACCGCGCATACGGTCACCGCCGTTCCCACGTCCACCACCACCAGCGGTCCACCGTACAGGTGCCAGGCCGCCGCCGCGTTCACCAGCCGGTCGGCTCCGGTCTGCGCGGGTGCATCGGTTTCAATGGTGATTCCCAGATCGAACCGATGGTCGATGAACACCGGCTTCAGGCCGGTAATCTGTTGGCAAAATGCTTTCAGCGAGCGATCCAGCGACGGCACGACACTGGCCACCACCGCGCCCCGCCACCCGGCCGCCGGCAGTCGGGAGTCAATCCGTCGGGCAAGCGCCTCCAACTGGTCGTGGGGAACCTGCTCGCGCCAACTCAAGCTGTCCCCGGAAAACACGCCGACGGTCACGCTGGTGTTCCCCGCATCGACAGCAAGCAGGCTTTGTTTTCCCTGATCCGGATTCATCTGCCCGCCTCCGGGCTGGCCTTTGCCAAGGTCACATCCCCCGAATAAAAAGGCGTGGTCACCCCGTTCGGCCCTTCCACCAGCAACGCCCCGTTGTCGTCCACGCCCACTGCCGTACCCGTGTGGGGCTGGCCGTCTCTGTCGGTCACCGTGACCGCAAGGCCAATGGTGGTGCAACGGTCCCGGTAACGGGCCAGCATGGCCGATATTTCATCCGCCCCACCGGTCAGCACTTCGTCATACACCCGCTCCAGGTGGCCCAGCACCTGCCCGAGTACCGACAACAACGGCGTGCTGTCCCCGGAGGCCACGGCCAGAGAGGTGGCGTGTGCACGCACGTCAGCGGGAAAATCCTTTTTCCGGGTGGCAATATTCAGCCCCACGCCCACCACCGCCCGCACCACCCGATCCGGGTCGGTGCGCGCTTCGGTCAGGATGCCGGCGATTTTTTTGCCGCCCACCAGCAGGTCGTTGGGCCATTTGATTTCCACGTCGATGCCGGTCGCCTCGAAAATCCCGTCCGCCATCCCCACCGCCGTGGCCAGGGTGATCAACTGCAGACGCTCCGGGGGTGATTGGGGGCTCAGCACCACGGAAAACGGTACCGTGCCCGGCGGGGTTTCCCAACTCCGCCCCAGCCGCCCGCGACCCGCACTCTGGCGACCGGCCACCACCACCGTACCGTGGGGCAACGACGCGTCCTCCATGCCGTACCGGTTGGTGGAATCAACCTGTTCCAGCACCACCAGATGCCGCCCCAGCCAGCGGGTATCAAATTGTGCCGCAAGCTCTCTGCGGGAGATGGCGTCGGGCCTGCCGGTCAGCCGGTACCCTTGCCGGGGGCGGGATTCAATCAGATACCCTTCCGCCTTGAGCGACCGGACCTGTTTCCACACGGCGGTGCGTGATACCCCCAGCTCCTTGCCAAGGCGGCTGCCGGGAACAAACGCCCCGTGCGCTGCGGACAGGGCCACAAGCAGCCGGTCGGCGGTATTGCCAAAGTCAGTGGGTGGCAACCTGGACAACCATTGCCAACTCCACCGTGGCGTTTTTGGGCAGGGCGTGAGCGCCCAGGGCCAGGCGGGTATGCCGACCTTGTTCTCCAAACAGTTCGGCCAGCCACTCGGAAGCGCCGTTCAGCACCGCCGGCTGCTCGGCAAAGTCGGGCAGGCACAGGATGTGGCCGGTCACCTGCACGACCCGCGTGACCCGGTCCAGCCCCGCCACACCGCCCAGCAGTCCGGCAATGGCCGCCACCGCGTTTTGTGCGCACAGCTTCGCCGCCGCTGCGCCCGCGTCCACAGTGTGTACGGAGCCAACGGGTCCGACGTAGGCCAGATCTCCGTCCGTAAGCGGCAACATGCCGCTGGTGTAGATCAAGTCGCCCACGGCCAGGGCGGGCACATACGCCCCCAGCGGGGCGGGGCAATCGGGCAGGTCCACACCCATCTCCTGCAACCGCCGGGAAATGTGGCCGCCATCATCCTTGCGCTTCACTTGCTTATCCCTTTCAGACAGGCGCCCCGCCCGTCGCTCCGTGATCAAAATACCGTGGCAGCGAGTGTACTCGGCGTGCAGGGGCAAGCTCAACAAACCCGGCCATACCCGTGGATTTAGTGGTAGAGTGAATCCATGGTTCCTCCAGCGAGAATGGAAGTCACATGGCAATCGTTCAGGTAAACGTACAGGGGTTGATGGTGGACCCGTATAATCAGGCCTACATCGTGCTCCTGAAAGACGATGAAGAGAAAGACGTGCTGCCGATCTGGGTGGGCAAGTCCGAAGCCAACGCCATTGGCCTTGCCATGGAGCACGTCACCCCGCCCCGTCCCATGACCCACGACCTGCTGAACGATGTGGTGGAAACCCTGGGGGCAAAAACCCTGTCCGTGGTGATCCACGACCTGCGCGACAACACCTTTTATGCCAAGGTCCACCTGATGCGGGGGGAAGGGGAAGTCACCGTGGACGCCCGCCCCAGCGACGCCATTGCCCTGGCACTACGGGCCGAGTGCCCGGTGTTTGTGGATACCCGCGTACTGAAGAAAAATCGCTCGGAAGATCTGGATGCGTGGCTGGAAAATTTAAAGCCGGAAGATTTTGACGAGCCCGGACGCCCCGACCCCCCTGCGCCCCCCCCCGCCGATCCTTAAGACGGCTCCTTGTCTGCTTTTTCCTTTGCCTTGCGGCGCAACTCATCCCGGTTGGCCCGGGAGATCAACGTGCCCAGCGTCACCACAAACAACAGCACCATGCCGATGGAGATGAGGCCGTCGTCCATGGGGTAGATCACGTCGTCATAGATCGCCGTGACGATGATGCCCGCAAAAAAAATCAGCAGCCAGGCGGTGTGAAACGGATACTTCACCCCTCGATCCGAAAGTAGTTAACCAGGGCAAAAACAAAGAAGGCGGTGGCCACAATCAGAATGATGAGCGCCTTTTTGGCCTCGGATTTCTGTTGCTTGGGGGGTTTCGCTTTGGGCATGCTGACACATTCTCCATGAGAAGGAAGAGGAATCTATTTTATGTGGGCACACAAGGCATATCAACCGGACACACCACAAAGGCCAAAATGGCGGACCCTGTTTCTGGCTGTGGCACTGGGGTCGCTGTTCGCCCTTTCCGCCTGCAACAAGTCGGACGCGCCGCCCCCTGGCGTGGCGCAGGGCAAGCCGGTAACCGGCGACGAGCAGGTGGCAATGGGCGAAACCCTGTTTAACAAAAACTGCGCCCGTTGCCACGGCAGTGCCGCCGCGGGTTCCGATAAAGGACCGTCGCTGGTCCACAAGATTTACGAACCGAACCACCACCCGAACGAGGCCTTTTACCGGGCCGCCGCCACCGGGGTGCGGGCCCACCACTGGAAATTTGGCAACATGCCCAAAGTGGGTGGCGTGAACACGTCCGACATGACGGACATCATCGCCTATGTGCGCAAGCTGCAACGGGACGCGGGGATTTATTAAGGCCGGTTAACCCAAATGGCAAGGCGGCGTTTCCGACCTTTTAAATATCGTACAAATCACCGGTGGCGGTGGTGACCAGCTCTTCCACCCGTGGGTCGCGGCTGACAAACGGGTCGGTGCAGAGGATTGTCTCCTCGAAATAACCGGACAGCTTCAGGTAGGTCCAGTCCACGCTGTACGGGCGGCCCGCCTCCTTGGCAAAGCGGATAAACTGCCCGCGGATGTGGGCGCGGGTGTCGGCAGGGGGGTGGTGAAGGGCGCGGGTCACCTCGGACTCGGCAACCACCCGCACCATTTTTTTGTCCCGCTCCAGCAGGTAGTACAGCCCCCGGCTGCGGTCGATATCGTGGTATTGCAAATCAATCATGGCAATGCGCGGGTCGGACCAGTCGCACCCGTCCCGCCGCATGAAGGCGCGCATCAACTCCCGCTTGGCGATCCAGTCCACCCGGTCGGCCAGCTGTTTCGGATTGGTCTCCAGCGCATCCAGTACTTCCCGCCACTGGGTCAGCAGGTTGCGGAACACCCCTTTTTCCAAAGTGGAAAAATGCCGCTCCGCCGCCTCCAGGTAGGCCCACTGTATCTCCAGAGCGGTCATCTTTCCGCCGCTGGCAAGCAGTAGCGGCTGTTTCATCCGCAGGTCCACAGAAACCTGGCGCAGGGCATCCACCGGATCGTCCAGCGTGAGGATGGGAAACATGGCCCCCTCCTCCATGGCGGTGAGCAGCACGCTGGTGATGCCCATTTTCAGGTAGGTGGTGTACTCGCTCATGTTGGAGTCGCCCGCAATGATGTGCAGCCGCCGGAACCGCTCCGCGTCGGCGTGGGGCTCGTCCCGGGTGTTGATGATGCTGCGCGAGCTGGTGGTGGAGGAGGAGGATGCCTCGTGAATATGGACGGCCCGCTGGGAAATGGCAAAGCCACTCTGGCCCGCCGCCTTGTATACCTTGCCCGCGCCGGTATACATCTGGCGGGTGACAAAATACGGAATCATATGCTCCGCCAGCCGCCAGAAATCGAGCTTGCGGTCCACCAGATAATTTTCGTGGCAGCCGTAGGTGTTGCCCATGGTATCGGTGTTGTTTTTATAGGCGTACAGGGTGCCCACAAACCCCTCTTCGGCCAGCCGGGCCTGGGCCGGAGCCAGACGCGACTCCAGCAGCCGCTCTCCCGCCTTGTCGTGGGCCACCACGCTCTTGACCGTGGCGCACTCCGGGGTGGCATATTCCGGATGGCAGCCGGTGTCCTGATAAAACCGGGCGCCGTTGACCAGAAAGGCATTGGACGGCCAGCCGGTGGGGATGACTTCTTCAAACAGATAGCCGATGACTTTTTCCATCGGCAGGTACGATTTTCCGCTGGGGAAAAAAGTCAGGCCAAATTCCGTTTCCAATCCCAGAATTCGGCGGCGCACGGCGGTTACCCCGAAAGCAGAGCGATAACCTCTGCGCTATCGAGCCTGCGGAAGGCGCGGCCAGCCCGGCCCCGTTCAATCAGTCCCACCTCCAGGTCTGCGGCGGTCAGGTTATCTTCCCCCCCGGCCTCCAGTGCGGTTTTGCACTGGATCAGGGACGGCCCCATCTCTGCCACTTGGCTGTGTTGTTTGGACAGTGCCCCCAGCACCCGGTCGGCATCCCCGCCCACCACGCTGAAGTGGCCCTCACCGGAGATGGAACCGTCGAAGGAGATGCGATAGATCTCATCATCTTCAGGGGCTGCGGACACTTCGGCCACCACAAGCTCCACTTCCATGGGCTTTATTTCCCGGGCGAAAGCATCCCCCAGCATCTGGGAATAGCCGTTGGCCAGCGATTTGGCCGTCACGTCCTCCCGGCTATAGCTGTAGCCGGTCACATCCGCATGGCGCACCCCGGCTTTCCTTAATGCCTCAAACTCGCTGTACCTGCCCGCTCCGGCAAAGCCGATGCGGTCGTAGACTTCCGATATCTTGTACAGGGACACCCCCGGATTGTGGGCCACAAACAGGACGCCCTCCTGCGTCCGCATGACCACGATGGCGCGCCCGCGGGCAATGCCCGCCTTGGCGAACTCCGCCTTGTCGCGCATGAGCTGTTCGGGAGAGACGTAGTACGGTGCAGACATGGCTACCGTTTCCCCTTGGGGCCGCCCTGAAAGTGGGCCGCCACGTCATCATCGGGCAAGTTACGGATACCGTCCCGGTCGATGACCAGCACCGAAGGATAAATCCCCCGGATCGGATCGGGGCCTGCCGTGGCCAGATCTTCTTCCGCCGCGTCAAACAGGGCGTCCAGCGCCACCTTGACGGCATCCGCCTCGGACAACTGTTCCTGAAAACTTTTTTTGAGCGCCCCCCGTGCGTGTCCGCCACCGGAGCCGGTGGTGACAAAATCCGGCTCTTCGTTGCGGCCACCCGCCGCATCGTATTTGAACACCCGGCCGCAGGTACGCTCCAGGTCGTATCCGGCAAACAGGGGGATCACCGCCAGCCCCTGCATGGCCAGTGGCAGGTTGCCGCGCACCATCTGCCCCAGTTTGTTGGCCTTGCCCGCCAGAGATAGAGACCGGCCCTCGATTTTTTCGTAATATTCCAGCTCGGTCAGAAACAGCTTGGCCATTTCGAGGCATGGACCCACAGCGCCGGAAATGGCCACCGCCGAATAATTATCGACGGCAATCACCTTGTCCATGCGGCGGCTGGAAACCGACATGCCGTCCGAGGCCATGCGATCACCGGCCACGACCACCCCGTCGGCATAGGTCATGGCCAGCACCGTGGTGCCGTGGTTTACCGGCAGGGTGCCGGTATCCCCTGCGCTGACCCGCGCCATCGGCAGCAGGTCGGGGCGCTCCGCGACCAGATAATCGTAAAAGCTGGAACCGAGTGCGGGACCGAACGGGTTGTGGCTCACTGGCCCCCCTTCTGCACATAGTTTTTGACAAACTCTTCGGCGTTCTTTTCGAGCACATCATCAATCTCATCGATGAGTTTGTCCATGTCCTCGGCAAGTTCCTCCCCCTTTTCGGTGACGGAGGCCTTGGCGCTCTCTTTATCTGTCTCTTTTTCCTGCGGTTTGCTGGATGTTTTTTTCTTCTGGCTCATTGACTACCTGCTCTGTTCATCCCTGCTCCAGTTTATCGATCAGTTCCTCCGGTGTGGAGCAACTGTCCAAAAGAGGTCCGGCGATGGCCTTGGTCCCCCGAAACGGGTTCAGGGTGGGGATGCGACTCACCTTCTCCCCCGTATGCAATAGCACCGACCCCCAGCTAACACCGTAAACCGCTTTGCCAAACCGGGCAAGACACGTCCCCCGGAACCATGCCCGGGTATCTTCCGGCGGCGTACTCATGGCGGCGGAAATTTCCTCCTGTGTCACCAGTTCCTCCACCATACCCCGCGCACGCACGGTGTGGTACAACCCCTTTTCGGGATTGATGTCGTGATACTGAAGGTCCATGGCCTTGGCCTGCGCTGCGCTCCAGTCCAGCCCTTTCGCCGCCAGATAAGTATCAATCATGCGGTATTTGATGGCCCAGTCGGCCGTGCGGGACAGCCCGAACGGATCGACCTCCAGAGCATCCAGTGATTCCTCCCAGCGCACAAGCACTTGCGGAAAGCTGCCGGGCAGCGGATTCTGGTCCGCATATTTTTTTGCCGCCTCCAGATAAATTCGCTGAATCTCCACTGCGGTCATGGGGGCGGCGTTGTCCATCGCCACCGGTTTTTTGATGGTCAGATCGTGCGAAATCGCCCCGAACGACGCCACCGGTTTTTTGATCCGGGGCACATTTTCCAGCGCCCCTTCTTCCACCAGACGCAGCACCAGGGCCAGGGTACCCACTTTCAGGAAGGTGGACACCTGGCTCATGTTGGAATCCGCCGGAATCACGTGCAGGCGCAGCCATTCTTTGGGATCGGCGTGGGGTTCGTTGCGGGTGTTGAACAACGGCCTTCTAACCATGGTGTTGAGTTCGGCCAGGGTTTCAAAAAAGTCGGCCCGCTGCGAGAGTTGATAGTGGGTTTTTTCCCGCCCGTTCTCGGTGCCCACCTTGCCTGCGCCGCAGAATATCTGGCGGGTAATCAAGAACGGAATGATCGCCTCCATCAGAGCGTGTACCGACACGGATTTGGGGACCAGGTAATTTTCGTGATAGCCGTAGCTGTTGCCCTTGCCGTCCGAGTTGTTCTTGTGCAGGCAGAAATGGGCCTGCCCCAGCGCCCGGTCGGCGTTTTTGCGGCAGGCATCGGCAATCTGCTCGCCTGCGCTCTCGTAGCGCACCAGATCCAGCGGATCGGTCACCTCGGGGGATGAATATTCCGGGTGCGCCCCGTCCACATACAGCCGCCCGCCGTTGGCCAGCGGTTTGTTGAGGGACCGGTTGGCATACGGGTCCGGGTCTTCCCGCTCCCCGTCCATGCGGTTGCCGAACAGATCAAGGAGAGGGTTTTCCCCCTCGTAATCCCACAGGCAATCGGGAGATGCCGGGTTGGGCAGAAAGCTGACCAGCCTCAATGAATTGGTAATGTGATTCTGTTCGCGCGGGTCCAGACAGGAAATACCGAACTCGGTTTCACTGCCAAAAAAAAAGGGGCGAACAGACATGATCTAAATTTCCACGCGCCTTAGGGCGGCAACCCTAGAGGTAGTGCCCGGCCGAGACGGGGGTGATTTCCTTGCCGTTCTGAGCGTGGTCGATAATGGTGCGGATGTTGACGATCCGCTCGCCCTTTTTACCGGCAATCTTGGCCCAGTCGTCCGGGTTGGTGTTGTTGGGTAGGTCCTCGTTTTCCCGATACTCCTGCCGCATGGCCGCGAGCAGATCGTCCACCTTGATCCCTTTTTCGCCGGTTTCGATGGCGCGCTTGATGGCGTATTTTTTGGCTCGGGCCACAATGCCTTCGATCATCGCGCCGGAGGCAAAATCCTTAAAGTAGCAAACTTCCCGCTCGCCGTTGGCGTAGGTCACCTCCAGAAACTCGTTTTCCTCGGTATCGGCATACATGTCGTCCACCACCTGATCGATCATGCGGGCCACCACACTTTCCGGTTTTTCCCCTTTTTTGATCCGGGCACCCGCGTGAATCGGCAGATCGGTGGTGAGATATTTCAGAAAAATATCCCGTGCGCCGTCCCGGTCCGGACGGTCCACCCGGATTTTGATATCCAGCCGTCCGGGGCGCAGCACAGCCGGGTCGATCAAATCCTGCCGATTGGTGGCACCAATGACAATCACGTTGCGCAGGCGCTCCACCCCGTCGATTTCGGCCAGAAACTGGGGCACGATGGTCGATTCCATGTCCGAGGAAATACCCGCACCACGGGTACGGAACAGGGAGTCCATCTCGTCAAAGAAGATGATCACCGGCACGCCCCGGTCGGCTTTTTCCTTGGCCTTCTGGAAAATCTCGCGGATCTTGCGTTCCGACTCGCCCACATATTTGTTCAGCAGTTCCGGCCCCTTGATGTGCAAGAAGAAGCTGCGCCGCTCCTTATCCGGCTGGGAGCTCACCTTCTGGGCGATGGCGTTGGCCACAGCCTTTGCGATCAGGGTCTTGCCGCACCCCGGAGGGCCGTACAGCAAAATCCCCTTGGGGGGCAAAAGCTTATGTTCGCGAAACAGTTCCGGGTGCAAAAACGGCAACTCCACCGCGTCCTTGATCTCTTCGATCTGATCCCGCAGCCCGCCGATGCGGGTGTAATCCACGTCGGGCACTTCCTCGATGACCAGTTCTTCGGCCTCGCACTTGGGCAGCTTTTCCAGCAGATAGCCGGAGCGGGTGTCCAGCAGCACATGGTCGCCCACCCGCAGGTGCTCGGCTTTGAGCCGCTCGCTAAAGCGCACCACCCGCTCTTCATCTGCGCGCAAGGAAACAATGGCCCGGTCGTCGTCCAGCACTTCCTTGACGTACACCACCTCGCCCTGCACCTGGAAGCCTTTGACCTCCACCACGTTAAACGCCTCGTTGAGCACCAGTTCCTGACCCAGCTGCATGCTGTTCACATCAATTTCCGGGTGCACGTGCACCTTCATCTTGCGACCCGACACATAGATGTTGATGGTGCCGTCGTCGTCGTTGATGGAGGAGAAAAATCCGTACGGATTGGGGGGCAGGGAGAGCTTTTCCACCTCTTCCCGCAACGCCTCGATCCGGGCGCGGGATTCCTCCAGTACGCTGGCGAGCTTCTGATTCTGGGTGTAGGCCTGATCGAGCTGGTTACGCACCGGGAACAGGTGCCTGAGTTCCGACTCCATGGACTGCAACTGAAGCCGCAGCTTCTGGATTTCCCGCTCGTAATCGACCGCGCCGCCCTTGGCACCGCTGTCCCTGACGGTGTGCTCGCTGCCTGCGCCACCTTTTCCGGGTCGTGAATTGGCCATCAAACCTCCTCCCACCCCAAGCGGAAAAACCACTCCCCATATCTCTTATCGGTGATACCACCACCAGATTCAAGCATACGAGGCAGTTGGAAATCGGTCAAATGGCCTCAGATTGGTAATTTGTTATTTTTCATGCAGTTACAAATTTTCGCCCGAACCGATGGCCGCCACAAGGGCGCGGGCAGCCTGTTCCGGGTTGGCGGCAGCCATCAATTCCGAAATCATCGCCACCCCGTGGCAGCCGCTGTCCATCACCGCAGGCAGCTGGGGCAGGTGGATACCGCCCAGGGCAAATACCGGCACGGTGTGCCCAACCACTTTTTTTAGCGCATCCACTCCGGTGGGGCTGCCCATGCCCCGTTTGGAGGGCGTATCGAATATCGGGCCGAACGTCACGAAATCGGCCCCGGAGGTTTGGGCCGCCTCCACCTCGAAAGCGCTATGGGTGGACACGCCGATCAGGGCGTGCTCGCCCAGCATTTTTCGCATGTCGTCCACCGGCGGATTGTGACTGGGCAGGTGCACCCCGTCGGCACCCACGGCAAGCGCCACATCGGCACGGCTGTTGATCAGCAATTTTGCGCCAAATTTTTGGGTGAGGGCACGCACTGCCTTAGCCAGCGCCAGTAGATCGCGCACAGACAGGTCTTTTTCGCGTAGTTGCACCAGCCGCACCCCAGCGGCCAGCGCCGCGGCAAGGCAGCCGTTCAGGTCGCCTCCGGGCACCTGAGCGCGGTCGGTAATCAGATACAGGGGGGACAGTTGTGTGGCGCTATCCTTCACGAGGGAGCGTATGACTTGCCTGTCAGGCGGAGGCAATCATACCTTTCAGGGGCGAACTGGCGGTGGCGTACAGCTTTTTTTCGATACGCCCGGCAAGATACGCCTCCCGGCCTGCCATCACCCCATGGCGCATGGCGCGGGCCATGCGAATGGGATCTTTGGCCCCGGCAATAGCGGTATTGAGCAACACCGCATCCACCCCCAGCTCCATGGCCACGGCCACGTCGGAAGCGGTACCCACCCCCGCATCCACAATCACCGGCACATTTGCATGGCGCTTGATGATTTCAATCGTGTACGGGTTGCAGACACCCAGCCCCGAACCAATGGGCGCGGCCAGCGGCATGACGGCGGCGCAGCCCACATCCTCAAACTTTCTGGCCATGATCGGATCGTCCGTCATGTACGGCAACACGATGAACCCTTCCTTGACCAGCACTTCCGCCGCTTCCAGAGTGGCTTCGTTATCCGGGAACAAGGTTTTTTCGTCGCCAATCACCTCCAGCTTCACCATGTCGGACACGCCGGCGGCGCGGGCCAGTCTGGCGGTGCGAATGGCCTCTTCCGCCGTGTAACAGCCAGCGGTGTTGGGCAGAATTTTGTATACCTTAGGATCCAGGTAATCCAGCAGGTTTTCCTGGTTCGGATCAGTCACGTTCACCCGCCGTACCGCCACGGTCACCACATCGGCACCGGAGGCTTCGATGGCCTCACGGGTCTCATCGAAATCCCGGTATTTGCCGGTGCCCACCCACAGGCGGGAGCGGAAAGTAATGCCGCCAATAACCAGTTCGTCAGCCATGGAACCGAACTCCTTGCTTTACATACGTGCAGGCAGCACCGCCGCCCACGAATTGAATAATCTCGATGGTGTCGCCATCGCCCAGTCGGGCCTCGGCAAATTTTTCCCGGCCCAGAATGTCCCGGTTGTGCTCCACCGCCACCATTTCCGGGCGGATTTCAAGCTCGGCAAGCAGTGAGGCCACCGTGCTGTCTGCGGCCACCTTGCGGGCGGCACCGTTTACGACAATCTGCATCGACGACAACCTTTATAAGAACGGGTGAAAGAACAAGCCTATCCGCCCCCCCCCGCCGGGGTCAACGCCCGCACTCACAGCGGCAGCCATCTACTCCGGCGGCGAGCCGTAGTTGGCGGAGCCGGGCATGGCCTTCAGGGCAAACAGGAAGGTGGTCATCCGGTTCTTTTCATGGGCCGACAGTTCGGAAAAATCGGTGGCGTAGTTGCCGTCGTGCAGGCTTCTGCCCTGCATCTGCCGCATGGGGTCTTCCAGATAGGCACGAATCCAGGTATAAGTGCGCCGGGTGCCCTCGCCATCCAGCCCCGGAGCCAGGCCCCACTCGCCTATTTTCATGACCTGATGACAGTTGCGGCAGCCGTGGGAGCGGACCATTTCGTACCCTTCGTCGGCCTCGGGGCTCTCCTCATAAATGTCCCGCACCCGCATGATGTCGGTCACGTGGGTAATGGCCAGCAGCCAGAACACAAAGCCGAACACCAACAACACCCCCACCATAAAAAAAAGAACCCGCTCCCCCTGCTTCAGTTTGTTCCACTGGGTGATGACACGCTGCAATCGGCTCATGAAAAGACCGTTCCCGCCCAGACTAGATAATGATTTTGAAGATAAAGGCGAACACGGCGTACACCAGCACCAGCAGCACCCCTACCACCGACCCGATCATGATGGCCTTTTCCCCCGGTTTGATCGGGGTACCGGTTTTGTTTATGAACATGTGGGCCACGTAAAAAAAGACCGCCACCGTCAGTACGAAAAAGGAAAAAATACCAATGCCAAATACGTCGTCCGGGCTCATGAAAAATCGCTTTATACTAAAATTCGACCTGATCCCGGCTGATAAAGCCCTGTTCGGGGTATGCTTGGGGGTTGTTATAGTACACGACCGGAACAACCCCCGCGCGGGAAAGAGCGTGGCCAGTGCAAAGGGCAAAACGAAGAATGAAACGGTATCTGGTAATCGGTGGCACAGGGGTGGCGGGCAGCGCCGCCATCAATGCAGTACGGCAGAAGTTTGGCAACGCGGCCCACATCACCGTCGTCTGGTACGGCAGAAAGAATGAGGAGTTGGCCATCGACGGCGCCGATACCGTGCTGTTTGGCGACATTTCCGACCCGGCCTGTTGGGACGATATCGAAAAGGCCTCGGGGAAAAAATTTGACACCCTGTTTTACGCCACCGCCATGGGCGATGTGGGGTTCCCGGCGCATATGGCCACAACGGAGCAAATTGAAAACTCCAACCGGCTGTCGTTCGATCCGCTCCCGTTGTTGGAAGAACGCTTCGACTGCAGCACCATCGTGTCGTACTCCACCTTCTTTAATCTGGCCCACCAACTGGTCACCTACGGGGCCATGGCCCATTCCAAAGCGGCCATTGAAGAATGGACCGTCAAACCCGGCAAAGCCCGCCGCAAGTGCATCCGCGCCGGGGCCTTCAAATCCGGCTCTTCCATGGCCATCAAGCTGTTAGTGAGAAGAAACGCCGCCAAACTTGCCGCCATGGACGACCCTATTTTAAAAGAGCACTTTATCGGCGTAAAACCGAGCGAGGCGGTGGAAACCCTCCAGCAGGCGGTGTTTGACGAAGAGCGGGAAGCTTACGGCGATACCGGCACCGACCAAGACGTGTTAACCCGGGCTCACCTGACCGTACTGGGCGGCACGGACAGCCCGTTTATCTGCGTGTGCGGCCAAAAAAGCTGGCTGGACGATACGCCCCAAAGCGCCCCTGCAACTTCAACAGGACAATAGGTACACCATGAGCCAAATGCCCCAGGTGGGCGATTCCGCCCCAACCTTTGACCTTGCCGTAAGCACCGGCGGCAACGTGTCGCTGGACAGCCTGAAAGGCCATCCGGTGGTGCTTTATTTTTATCCCAAGGACAGCACCCCCGGCTGCACCATCGAGGCGTGCGATTTTCGCGATCTGGCGGCCGAGTTTAAAAAGGCCGGTGCCGCCGTGTTCGGGGTGAGCGCCGACTCCATCACCTCCCACGAAAAATTTATTGCCAAACAGAACCTGAACTTCCCGCTGCTGTCCGACCCGGACCACACCATGCTTACGGCGTACGGCGTCTGGGCGGAAAAAAAGAATTACGGGCGCACCTATATGGGCATCGTTCGGTCCACCTTCGTGATCGATAAGGACGGGCGCGTTGCCCACGCATGGCCCAAGGTGAAAGTGAAAGGCCACGCCCAGGAGGTTCTAGGTGCCGTGCAGGGTCTGAGCTAGAGACAGGCGGACGCTGTGGCCACCCATCACCCCGATTTTAAAACGTTTGAAACGCTCGCCAAGCGCGGCAACCTGATTCCCGTCTACCGGGAGATCACTGCCGACATGGATACGCCGGTGTCCGCCTTCATGAAGCTGAAAGCGACAAGCACCAACAGTTTTCTGCTGGAAAGTGTGGAAGGCGGGGAGAAGTGGGCGCGCTATTCATTTTTGGGGAGCGACCCCAAGGTGATCATCACCGGTCGGGGCGAGACGGTCACCGTGACCCACGATGGCAAGTCGGCCCCGCTTGAATACGAAGGCAACCCGCTGACCGCCGTGCGCGCCTATATGCAGCAGTTCACCCCGGTGCAGGTGGACGGGCTGCCACCGTTTGCCGGTGGTGCGGTGGGGTATGTGGCCTACGACATGGTGCGCTTTTTTGACGACATTCCGGTCAATCTGACCGATCCCGAAACCTGTGGCCTGGGGCTGGATGACTTCTGCTTTTTGATTACCGACCGGCTGGTGGTGTTCGACGCCGCCCGCCAGGTGATTCAGGTGGTCGCCAATGTGCACACTGACGGGACCGACCTGAAGGCCGCCTACGACGAAGCGGTGCAGACCATCGACGACACCGTCAAACGGCTGAACGCCCCGCTGGATCGGCCTGAGCCGTCTGCCGCCGCAACGAAAGCCGTCACCATCTCCTCCAACATGGGGCGGGCGCGGTATTGCGACATGGTGGCCCGTGCCAAGGAATATATCCGCGCAGGCGACGTGTTTCAGGTGGTGCTGTCCCAGCGCTTCACCACTGATCTGGGCTGCTCCCCGCTGGACCTTTACCGGGCCTTGCGGCGGGTAAACCCGTCGCCGTATATGTATTACCTGCATCGGGACGATCACCATGTGGTGGGGGCTTCGCCAGAGATACTGGTGCGTACCCAGGGGGGGCGGGTGGACGTGCGTCCCATCGCAGGCACCCGGCCACGGGGCAAAAATGCCGAAGCCGATCAAGACCTGGAAAAGGAGTTGGCCGCCGACCCCAAGGAGTGCGCCGAACATTTGATGCTGGTCGACCTGGGCCGCAACGACGTGGGCCGGGTGGCCACCATCGGCAGCGTAAAGGTGGATGAATTTATGGTGGTGGAGCGCTACTCCCACGTCATGCACCTGGTATCCCATGTGGGCGGCGACTTAAAGCCAGGGCTGGACGCCTACGACGTGCTGATCTCCTGTTTCCCTGCGGGGACTCTTTCGGGCGCACCCAAGATTCGCGCCATGCAGATCATTGCAGAACTGGAGCCGTCCCCCCGCGGGCTGTACGGCGGCGCGGTCGGCTATTTTGCCTTTGACGGCAGTTCCGACATGGCCATCAACATTCGCACCGTGCTGATCAAAAATGGCGTGGCCTACCTGCAATCCGGGGCCGGAATCGTGGCCGACTCCGACCCGGACAGCGAGTTTGAAGAAACCGAAAACAAGGCGCAGGCCATGGTCCGTGCCATCACCCTGGCCCGCGAAGGGCTGGACTCATGAATAAAAAAGATGCGGCCAATCCGGCGGGGCGCATCGTCGTCACCGTGCAGGGGGTGGACAAGGTGGGCATCGTCTCACGGGTCACCAGCGTGCTGGCGGACGCCCATGCCAACCTGATCGATATTTCCCAGACCGTCCTTCGGGGCGACCTGTTTGCCATGGTGGCGGTGGCCGATCTGAGCGCGGACAGCCCACCGTTCGATACCATCCGCACCCGCCTTGCTGCCCTGGGGGAGGAAATCGGGGTGGAAATACGGGTGCAGCGGGAGGATATTTTCCGCGCCATGCACCGGGTATAAGCACCACCGTGTCACTGACCATACAGGAAATTTTTGAGTCCCTCGGCATGGTCCAGGAGGCCCACCTGGATATCCGCACGGTCACCATGGGCCTCAACCTTCAAGATTGCGCGGGTCCCGACCCGCGCCAGGTGGCAGAGAAAGTGGGCGCACGCATCCGTGGCAAGGCCAAAAATTTAAAGCCCGAAGCCGAAAAAATTTCCGGTGAATACGGCGTGCCCATCGTCAACGCCAGGGTGGCGGTCACCCCGGTGGCCAACCTGATGGCAGACCCAAACGAAGATGACTTCGTGCAGCTGGGTCAGGCCATGGACCAAGCGGCGGCAGACGTGGGGGTGGATTTCATCGGTGGTTTTTCCGCCCTGGTGGAAAAAGGCACCACCCGCGCAGAAGAGACGTTTCTTGCCGCCCTGCCTGCCGTGTTGGCCGAAACCGGGCGTGTGTGCGCCAGCGTGAACGTGGCCTCCACCCATGCGGGCATCAACATGGATGTGATCGCCACCATGGGGCAGGTGATTGTGGAGGCGGCCCGGCGCACCAAAGATGAAAACGGCATCGCTTGCGCCAAGCTGGTGGTGTTTGCCAACTGCGTGGGGGACAACCCGTTCATGGCGGGTGCCTTTCACGGTACCGGCGAGCCGGAAACCAGCCTTAATGTGGGCATCAGCGGCCCCGGCGTGGTGGCCCGGGCACTCACCGGCGCAGAGGACGCCGATCTGGGAGAGGTGGCCTCCATCATCAAAAAAGCCGCCTTCCAGATCACCCGCGCAGGGGAGCTTGTGGGCAGGGAGCTGTCCCGCCGCCTGGGGGTATCGTTCGGTATTCTGGATTTGTCCCTTGCGCCCACCGACAAGGTGGGGGATTCCGTGGGGGAAATTCTGGAGCGCATCGGGCTGGCCCAGGTGGGCACCCACGGCTCCACCGCGGCGCTTGCCATGTTGAACGATGCGGTAAAAAAAGGCGGTGCGTTTGCCTCCAGCCACGTGGGGGGGCTGTCCGGCGCGTTTATCCCGGTCAGTGAAGATGCCGTCATGATCCGCCGCGCAGCGGAAGGGGCGCTGACCATTGACAAGCTGGAGGCCATGACTGCCGTCTGTTCCGTGGGGCTGGACATGATTGCCGTGCCGGGCGACACGCCCCCGGAAACCATCTCGGCCATCATTGCCGACGAGGCCGCCATCGGCGTCATCAACCGCAAGACCACGGCGGTGCGGCTGATCCCGGCACCGGGCCGGAAAGTGGGCGACATGGTGCGCTTTGGCGGGCTGCTGGGCGAAGCGCCGGTGATGCCGGTCCATTCCGGCTCTTCCGCCGCCCTGATCGCCCGTGGCGGACGCATCCCGGCCCCCCTGGCCGGGCTCAATAACTAGCTGCGGATTTCGTGGGGCGGTTGACCGCCCTGCCTTCACCCCTTCTTTTGGTCATTCCCGCGAAAGCCTGGAATCCAGTTCCCGGCCATCACCAGGCCTGTGGCATGAAAACCACGGCAAGACACTGTGTCCACATGATCGGGCGCTGAACCGGCACCCGGCGTGACCCCTTCTGGATTCCCGCGTATGCGGGAATGACAATCAGGGGAGGCGGTGGAGATGTTGTCATATCCGAGGCGCGCGCGGAGAAAAAACCGGAGGCGTAGTCTTCTACGTCGAGGATTTTTCCACAAGCAGCAACGAAGGAGATGGCAGCATATCCGCTGCCGGGGAGGCGGTGGAGATTGCGGCAGATGCGAGGCGCGCGAAGGGGAAAAACGAGAGGCGTAGCGTGCTACGTTGAGTGTTTTTTTCCGAACAGCAACGAAGCCGGTGCCGTAATATCCGCCGCCTACGCGACGGCGGCTTTGGGGACCACCATGAACAGGTGAATCCACTTCTTCTCGCCCGCCTTGTTCAGGTAAGACACCTTGAAATTGCGGTCCGAGGTGGTGGTGTCGATGGTCAGTAACTCTTCCGGGGTGAGGGCACTGCGCGTCAGCGCCGCCTCGACGATATCATCGGTAATCCCGAACTTTTTGCACCCGCTGCGAAATTTTTCCGACATGTTGATGTCTTCCACGCTGTCTCCTTACAGAGGGTAAACCGCTCACACACGCTAAATGCGTGCGCCGCCCTACATACGTCATGCTACCATGTCGTGTTTTTGACGAACAAGGTGTTGCACGTGGCAATCGGGCTCCACCGTAAAGGAGACCTCGCGGGGTGCCGATACGGGATCAGGCTGCCCGCAGCCCCATTTTAAAATTCAGACGTCCAGGAACAGACATGAACAGCCCAATCCCTCACAACCTGCGCCCCGTCAGTCGTGCCTTTTGCGGCCGTGATACGGACATCGAAGCCGTGCTGAAGGTGCTTACGCAGGAGCGGGTCAGCCATCTGACGGGTCCCGCCGGGATCGGCAAGTCGGAATTGTGCCGCGCGGTCGGCCACAAGGCCCTCGAAAAAGGACTGTTCCCCCACGGCGTATTTTATCTGAATATGGACGGCGCCGGGGAAGTCGCATCGCTCATGGGCACCCTGGTACTCGCCTTCAGACTGAACGAAACCCGCCCCCTGGAGGAAACCCTTGCGGGTCGCAAAGTACTGTTAATCTGGGACCAGATGGACGAAATGGCCGCCCATAAGGCAACAGAGATACGCGCCTTTCTATTTGAACGGTTTGGCAATGTGGACAGCGTACACCACCTGATTGTCAGCCGCGCGCCGCTTGCCGATACCCCCGGATACACACTGGGAGCGTTGCCGGATAACGACGCGTTTGACGTCTTTTGCGCTCACTTGCCCGATTCAGTCAGCACCAGCCCGGAACAGGACGATACGGCGCTGGCCGATGTACTCGTCAAACTCGATGGCAACCCGCTGGCCATTCGCCTCACCAGCACCTGGTGCCGCCCGCCGCGCTGGACCCACTTAATTGAGGAAGGGTTTGATAGTTGTCCGCTGGCAGACGGCGTCGACCTTCCTCACGGACTCCGGTTGGCCCTGGCCATCGCCGGTGACGACCTGAACGAAGAGGCCATCCGGCTCATGGGTCTGCTCCACGGCTTTGTCGGCGGTGCCACAGGCGTCACCCTGTCCGCCACCTATGGCGGCGATTGGGAGGAAGCGGCGGCATTATTGATCAAAACCGGGCTGTGCGAGGTGGCGGGAGAGCGCCACTACCTCCATGCTGCGGTCCGTGAATACGCGCAGGCCGTGACGGGAAACCGTGCCGAGGCCTACCGCGAACAGGTGGCCATGCACCTGCACCAGATGGTCAACGAATGCAAAAACATGATGGACGAGGGCAAGCTGAGCGAGGCGCTCCGCTATATGACGCAGGAGTGGGTCAATCTGCGTGCCGCTTTCTCGTGGGCGGTGACGCGGATGCAACAGGACGGCGTCGATGTGGAGGAAGACAGCCAACTGGTACTGCATTTTTCCCTGACCCTGTTTCATCTGTTTACCGACCGGGGCATGATATCCGAAGGGCTTGCATGGATGAGTGCAGGTATTGCCGCCGGTGAAGAGGTGGACCGGTTCCATGAAGTGGCGCTGGCGCAGGATTACGCAGGCCTTCTGTACGTGCGCCTGGGCGACCGGGAGGCAGCCAAGGCAAAGTTTATCGCGGCCCTTGCCACCTTCCGTGAAATCGGTGAGCAATTTGGCGCAAGCTCCGTCGGTTACCACCTGGGCCTGTTGCAGTTCGAGGACCGCGATCTGGACGCAGCCCGGGAAAGCTTTGAAGAAGCGTTGCCACTCCTGCGTGCCGTCAAAAACCGGGCGTTTGCGGCCCAGGCCGCCACCTATCTGGGGGAAATACAACTGGCCCAGGGGGAGTCGGAGGCAGCCTATCAAACCCTGACCGATGCGGCAGACCTGTACGAGGAAGGTACCGTGGGACCGGAGATCAAGGCAGGCGCCCTGTTTGCGCTCTCCCGTGTAGCCCTGGTAACCGACCACGACGAGGAAAGCCCCCGACGTCTGGAGGAAGCCCTGACCACCTGCCTTGCGCTGCCACCCAGAATCTCAACGTCGTTCCTGCCCAAGCTGATGGAGCTTGCCCAGGTGGCCGTGGATCGGCAGGGCAGCCCGCTAGGTAAACTGGCCGATGTGCTGAAAAAACAGGTAACCGAATTTGGCACCACCACACCCGATCCGAATTTCCAGCGTGACTGGGAAATGGCCCACACACTTTACGACATCATGGTGACCCTCTACACCGGGCTGGACCCCGTCTTCGGCGGTGGTGACAGCAGCCCGGATGATGTGCAACAAGCCCGGGAGGCCTTGACCGGAACCGCCCGCGCTCTGGACCAGGCCAGCGGCGGCTTCCTTGCGGCGGAGCAGTGGGTCAATACCCGCCTGGCTGACGAGTAGACGCGATTTTAGTCCGAAGTCGCCTGTTGCGGTTCCGGACGACGCCGGTAATTCGTCACCAGCCGCACCACCACCACATACCCGATCATGGCGCATACGATCCCCGCAACAGCCGTTCCCACCACCAGCGGCATCAGGTACGGCTTCAACTGGGTCAGAAACGCCGTCAGACTGATATCAGAAAGTTGCAGGGGAGGCAGACCCTGCGCCGGGGGCCATAACTCAATGCCCAGCCACAGACAGGCCCCGTAAATCGGCACAACCGTCCACGGGTTGGTGATAAACGCCCCTGCAAACAGGGCCATGGGGTTCAGCCGAAACATCCACGCGGCCACCACCGCCATCAGGGTATGCACCCCGAACAGGGGGGTAAAGGCAATCAGCACCCCGACCGCAAAGGCCAGCGCCAGCTTTCTGGGAGACTCTCCCATGGTGAGCACGGACTTCAGCCGCTCCCGCAACGTCACCTTCTTCATGAAAAGTGCTCGTAGCCCGGCACCGGGGGCGTCACCTGTTTACCGTCCTTAAGCAGGGTCACACCGGCCCCTTCCACCACCTGACCGATGCAAGTGACGGACAGCCCTTCCGCATCGGCAAGTTCGGCAACCGACGTGGCTTGATTTGCAGGTATGGCAAAGGCCAACTCGTAATCCTCGCCACCGCCGAGCGCAAATTTCAGGGGGCTGACCCCCCACTTTTTGCACATTCCAGATAGCGGCACAGAGACCGGCACCGCCTCTGCATTCACCTGAATCCCCACCGCGCTTGCCTGGGCAATATGGCCCAGATCGGCCAGCAACCCGTCAGATATGTCGATCATGGCGTGCGTCGACAGTTCCCTGAGCCGTGCGCCCGTACTCAAGCGGGGGGTCGGACGCGTATGGCGGGCGACCAGTTTTGTGGCATCGTCATCGCCGCCGGGCTGTGCTCCGGATAAAATGGACAGCCCCGCGGCGCTGTCCCCCATGCTACCGGTGACAAACAGCTGATCCCCTGGACAGGCTCCTGCACGGGTGATGGCCGTACCCCCAGGCACCTCACCGCCCACCCCCACGCTAATCAAGATCCCTGTGGGAGACGCACAGGTATCACCCCCCACCAGCCTCACTCCGTGGACCGCTGCCAGATCCAGAAACCCCTGCACCAGCGGCAGATATTCATGGGGTACCCCCGGCAGGCCCAAAGACAGGGTGGCCGTACGGGCAACCCCCCCCATGGCGGCCAGATCGCTCAGATTGACGGCCAGCGCCTTGTGCCCCAGGTCGACCAGCGAAATGGTGTCCGGATCAAAGTGAACCCCCTCAATCAGCATGTCGGTGGAGATCAGCTGGTCCCATCCATGGGTGGGGGCCAATACCGCGCAATCGTCCCCGATGCCAATGACCACGGCGTCGGACCCGGCGCTGGGTGCCATGTCCTGTATCCGGGAAATAAACTCGAACTCCGCACCCATTAAACTACGCACTCACAGGAAATGGTGAAGGCATGGTGCCCATGTTATTGCGTCCCGGCATTCCGGGTCTAACCGCCACAAAAGAATCAGACGGGAAGCGGATGCTCGCGGGGATCGGGCCGATCGTTGCCCGGAGGTGGCCCCTTCTTTACCAGCGAAGCAGGCCGTTTCGTTCCGGGCATGTTTTCAAACGCCACGGCAAATACGTCGTCCAACGTGGTGGCGAAGGTGAATTCAATACCGGCACGCACCTCCCGGGGGATGTCGGCCAGGTCCTTTTCGTTTTCCTGGGGCATGATGATTTCGGTAATCCCGGCCCGTTTGGCCGCCAGCACCTTCTCCTTAACCCCCCCCACCGGCAGCACGTGGCCACGCAGGGTCACCTCGCCGGTCATGGCCACCGGACGACGCACCGGCTTACCCGTATGCACCGACGCGATGGCGCTGGCCATGGTCACCCCCGCACTGGGGCCGTCCTTGGGAATGGCGCCCGCAGGCACGTGGATGTGAATGTCGTTCTCTGTCAGTGCCTTGTGATCGATGCCCAGTTCCTTGGCGCGGGAACGCACGCAGGTATAGGCGGCCTGGGCCGATTCTTTCATGACGTCGCCCAATTGCCCGGTCAGGATCAGTTGCCCCTTGCCCTTTACCAGGGTGGCTTCAATGTGGATCAGGTCGCCTCCCACCGGGGTCCAGGCAAGGCCGGTGGCGGTGCCTGGACCCCCATCTCCCATGACCTCGGATTCCTTCTGGAAACGGGGGATGCCCAGATAACGGGACAGGCCGGAGACCGTGACCCGGTAACGCTGTTTTTTGCCTTCAGCAATCTTGCGCGCCACCTTGCGGCACACATGGGCGATTTCCCGCTCCAGGTTGCGTACCCCGGCCTCTCTGGTATAGCGGATGATGATTTGCTCCAGCACCGGGTTGCTGATGACCAGATCGTCCGCGCTGATGCCGTGCTCTTCCAGTTGCTTGGGGAGCAGGTAGCGACGGGCGATCTGCACCTTCTCGGCCACCGTATAGCTGGACAGGGAGATGATCTCCATGCGATCACGCAACGGCCCCGGGATGGTGTCGATCTGATTGCAGGTACAGATAAACATCACCTTGGACAGATCAAACGGTACCCCCAGGTAGTGGTCGGTAAACGACACGTTCTGCTCCGGGTCGAGCACCTCCAGCAGGGCCGATGACGGATCGCCCCGAAAATCGGACCCCAGCTTGTCGATTTCATCGAGCATGAATACCGGGTTGTTGACGCCTGCGGTTTTGAACGACTGGATAATGCGGCCCGGCATCGCCCCCACATAGGTGCGGCGGTGGCCACGCACCTCGGCCTCGTCGCGCATGCCGCCCAGGGCCACGCGCACAAACTTGCGCCCCACGGCCCGGGCGATGGAGCGGCCCAGGGATGTTTTACCCACTCCGGGAGGTCCCAGAAAGCACAGAATGGGGCCTTTCATCTCCCCTTTCAGCTTACAGACCGCCAAGTATTCGAGAATGCGCTCCTTGATCTTGTCGAGGCCGTAATGATCGGTATCCAGAATGCGGGAGGCTTCCACCAGGTCGAGTTTGTCGTCGGTGGATTTATCCCACGGCAACTCCACCATCCACTCCAGATAGGTGCGGGTGATGGACGCTTCGGATGAATCCGGATGCATGCGCTCCAGGCGCTCCATCTGTTTTTTGGCTTCCTTGCGCACCTTTTTGGGCATGCCGGCTTCCTCAATGGAATCCTTCAGCTCACCCATCTCCTCGTCCCGGTCTTCCTCACCCAGTTCACGTTTGATGGACTTCATCTGCTCGCGCAGGATGTACTCCCGCTGGGATTTGTCGATCTCGCTCTTGGCGTCCGTCTGGATCTGGTGCTGCACGGTCAGGACGGACAGCTCGGTTTCCAGAATTTCATTTACCTTTCCCAGCCGCTCCACCGGATCGAGCATTTCCAGAATTTGCTGGGAGGCCTCGGCCTTGATGCCCAGGTTCGAGATGATCATGTCGGCCAGCCGGCCCGGATCTTCGATATTTTCCAGCAACACCAGAATATCGGGTGCCATCACCTTGCCAAATCCGACGATACGCTCCACCTGCTCGGTCACGTTGCGGATGAGCGCCTCGGTTTCCACCTGACCTTCTTTTGGCTGCTCGTCCGCAACCGGGTCCACCTCGACCCGGAAGTACGGAGCGGTACTTTCATAGCCGGTAATTTTTCCCTTGCTGACGCCCTGCACCAGTATCTTGATGCGTCCGTCCGGCAGTTTGAGCATACGCATGATGGTGGCCACGGTGCCCACCCGGAAAATTTCATCCGGGGTGGGCTCTTCCGCCTCCAGCACCTTCTGGGTGGCCAGAAATATTTTGCGGTCCCCGTCCAGCGCCGCTTCAATGGCGGCGATGGACCGGGCGCGGCCCACAAACAGCGGCAGCACCATGTATGGAAAGACCACAATGTCGCGCACGGGCAACAGCGGCAGGGTGGGCGGTATTTCGGTGTCGGCCGGGTCGACCGGCTCGACTGCTTCAAACTCGCTCATGAGAGTATGCCCTTCAGGAATGCGGCAGGGGGGTGAGCCTCGCGCAGGTTACAGGTCCAGACTTTTCAAGTATGCCCGGTACGGCTCTCCCAACTCCGGGGAGTCCAGTCCCAGAGCGGTGGTGGCCATTAAAAAGCCCAGTTTGCTGCCCGCATCGTAGCGGGCGCCTTCCAGCTCCACGCCGTGAACGACCCGGCCCTGAAGCATCAGCTTCAGGGCGTCGGTCAGTTGCAGTTCACCGCCCGCCCCTTTCTCGATCGCCGCCAGGCTATCGAAAATGGCCGGATCCAGAATGTACCGCCCGATCACGGACAGGTTGGAAGGCGCTTCGTCCGGCTGGGGCTTTTCGACCAGATCGACCACCCGGTGCAGCCCCTCTCTGACCGCCTCCGGGGTGATCACCCCGTAATTGACCACGTCCTCCAGCGGCACTTGCTGGAGGCCAATCACCGAGGTACCGAACTCGTCGTACACCTTCATCATCTGCGCCAGCGCGCTGGTGTTGTGGTGGATAATGTCGTCTGCCAGCAGCACCGCAAACGGCTCATCCCCCACCAGGGAGCGGGCGCAGGCCACCGCATGCCCCAGACCCAGCGCTTCCGGCTGCCGCAGGTAGCAGAAATTGGCCAGACCGCTGATGCGATGCACGTCCTCCAGAAGCTGGTCCTTACCCTTGTCCCGCAGGGTGGCCTCCAGTTCGAACGAAATATCGAAGTGATCTTCAATGGCCCGTTTGCCGCGCCCGGTAACGATGATGATGTCGGTGATCCCGCACGCCACCGCTTCTTCCACCACGTACTGGATCAGCGGCTTGTCCACCAGCGGCAGCATCTCTTTCGGGCTGGCTTTGGTGGCGGGCAGAAAACGGGTTCCCAGCCCCGCTGCGGGAAGGACGGCCTTACGAATCGGTTTCTGGGCCATAAATCAGCGCATGCCTTACGAAGAAAAAAACATCCAAAAAAGCGGCAGCGCCGCCCCTGTTGGCATTGTAACAGGCGCGGGCGCTCTTTACAGGGCCTTACGTTACGATCTGTTTTCCGACCAGTCCGAAAGCATCGTCTTCAGTGTTTTTTTGAGTGCCCGTGGCGGGCGGGTGCCATCGATGACCTGATCCGCATGGGCACGCCTTGCTTCCGGCGTCAGCTGGGCGTCGATACGCTGTATTGCCTCGTTTTCACTCATCTGATCCCGGTCGATCAGCCGTTTGATCTGGGTCGCTTTATCCACCGCCACCACCAGCACCCGGTCCATCTGCTTGTGGGCACCCGCCTCAATGAGCAGGGGCGCATCGTACACGATCGTTTTTTCGGGGGTGCTTGCCCGTATTTTTTTCACCCGCCGGGCAAATTCTTGCCGGATGCGCGGGTGCAGCAGGGCCTCCAGCGCCCGCCGCTGTGCCGGATCGGAAAACACCCGGTCGGCCAGCTTGTCCCGGTTCAGTGCACCGTCTGCGTCAAGGATATCGGTGCCAAAATGCGCCACCACTGCGGCCAGGCCGGCGGTTCCGGGGGCCACCACCTCCCGGGCCAGGGCGTCTGCACAGATGACCTCCGCCCCCAGTTCGGAAAGCAGGGCGGACACGGTGGACTTGCCGGAGGCGATGCCGCCGGTCAAGCCGATCACCAGCCCGGGGGCGGGTCCGTTATTTTTCGTTCTGGAGGCGCCGGAGGTCGTTTTCATGGCCGATGAGCAGCAGGATGTCGCCGTCCCTTAACAGGTCGTCGGGGGCCGGGTTGAAGTTCACTTCCTCCCCTTCCATGATCGGCACCCCGGCCTCTTCGGCGGGGGTTCTTTTGATGGCCACGATATTCACGTTGAAATGGGTACGCACCATGGTTTCCCGCAGCAGCATGCCGACGTAGCGGGACGGCAGCGGCATTTCGGCCACGCCGTACCCGTTGCCCAACTCCAGGTGCTCCAGCAGGCCGGGGGAAGACAGGTTGTGGGCCAGGCGCACCGCCGCTTCCCGCTCCGGATAGACCACCCGGCGCACCCCCAGTTTTTCCAGCACCTTGCCCTGTTTGGGGGTCACGCTCTTGGCGATGACTTCGGGCACGCCCAGGTCCATGAGGGTCATGACGATCAGGATGGATGCCTCAATGGCCTCGCCGATGGACACCACCGCCACGTCCACGTTTTCCACCCCCACTTCCTTGAGCGCCTTGTCGTCCGTGGCGTCGCACTGCACCGCGTGGGTGACCAGGTCGACCACCCGTTCGATCTTGTCGGGATCGTTGTCGATGGCCAGCACCTCCTCACCCTGTGCCACCAGGGTTTCCGCCACTGCGGTGCCAAACCGTCCCATGCCAATAACCGCGAATGTGGGCATGCATGCCTCCGTAACAAATTAAGTCGCACACGCCGTGCAACAAACAGGATAGCAAAACCACCCCGCCGCTTACCCGATCAAGACCTTCTCTTCCGGCAGCCGGTAATGCTGCTGACGCTCTCCCTTGAGTACGGCAATACCAATGGTCAGCGGCCCCAGCCTGCCGATGAACATGCAGACGGCGATCAGCAACTTGCCCCCGTCGGAAAAGCCCGCACAGAAACTGCGGCCCGCGCCATCACCAAACGACAACCCCACAGTGGCCCCGGCGGACACCACCTCGAACAGGGTGGGCAGAAACGGCGTGTTCTCCAGCAGCAGCACCATCCAGGTGATACCCCCCAGCAAAAACAGGGCGGCAAACACCAGAAAAAAACTTTTTTGCACAATGGATTTGGGGATGGTCCGATTGAAAGCGGTCACGCCCTCGTAGCCCCGCAGGGTAGACCAGATACTGGCGCAGATCACCCCGAAAGTGGATACCTTGATGCCCCCGGCGGCGGAACCCGAGCCGCCGCCAATGGCCATCAGCAGGATCAGCATAAAAATGCTGGCCGGGGCCAGGGCGGCCATATCGGTGGTGGCAAACCCGGCGGTGCGCGAGGCAAACGAGGCAAACAGTGCGGTGCTGGCGGCATACCCCGATCCCCCTTCCCCCACCTGGGTGCCCGCCACGGTTTCGGTCACGAACAGGGAGACCGCCCCCACCAGCCCCACCAGAAAGATCACCAGCAGGGTCAGACGCGTGTGCACGGTCAGCCGCTTCACCTCTCCCCGGTAGCGCCGCACCAGGTCGGAAAGCACCAGAAAACCCAGCGAACCGATGAGGATGGAGATGGCGATGGCGCCGGTGACCCACGGGTCGTCCCGGTAGCGGGCAATGCTGTCGGAAAACAGCGCAAACCCGGCATTGTTGAACGCCGACACCCCGTGGAACACACCGTGCCACAAGGCTGTAGAAAACGGCATGTCGGCCATAAACCGGAAGGTCAGTATGGCCGCCGTGAGCGCCTCGACCACCAGGGTCACCTTGACCGTCAGCAGCGCCAGATGCAGCAACCCTTCCATGGTGGGGGAGGCCATGGCTTCCTTTAGCACCAGACGGTTCCGCAAGCCCATGCGCTTGCCCAGTATCAGCGCCACGAAGGTGGCTGCGGTCATATATCCCAGCCCCCCCACCTGAAACAGGAACAACAGCACCCCATGACCAAACGTGGTCAAGTCGGCGGGGGTATCCAGCACCACCAGGCCGGTGACGCACACGGCGCTGGTGGCGGTAAACAGGGCATCGATAAAGCCGATGGAATGGCCCGTGACGGACGCCTGAGGCAGGGCCAGCAACAATGTGCCCAGCAGAATGACCGAGCCCGCGCCGCCCACCAGCAGTTGTGCGGGGGTGGCCCGGTAATCTCTAAAGCGGGCCAGCGGCTTGGGTTTGGAAAATTGGCTCATGGGGTGAGATGGTGCAGGGTTTTCACGCCCTTAACGACGCGCGGACGCGCGTCACGGTAACACAATCACGCCCGGACAATCATGATGCTTTTTTGCATAGTGCTTTTTTGCACGAGGCGATTACTCACACTGCGATTACCCGAGCTGTCTTACGGCAGTTCGGGAATATACCGTTCCGCTGCGGAAATCATGACCGTCGGCCCCGACATGCCGCCGGCAATCAGCACCGAACCGTCGGCCAGCCGCGTAGCGGTATGGCCGAAACGGGGGGCGTTCAGCGAGTCGTTTGACTGGTGGAACAGCCCGGTGGCGGGTTTGAACAGGTCGGCGACCGGGGTCAGGATACTGCCATCGGTAATGCCGCCCATAATGGCGATATCGCCGTTCCCCAGCAGCGTGGCGGTGTGATAGACGCGGGACATGTGGGCGGTGGCCGCCACAGGTGGCACCACAGTGAATGTACCGCCCACGGTATACAGTTCGGCGGTTTCGATGGCCGTCAGTACGGTATCCACGCCCTTAAAGCCGCCAAACAGCAACACCCGGGTGCCGTCGGCGCTGGCGGTGGCGGTATGTTCCGCACGCGGGGCCTGCGGGGTGGCAGCATTGGTCACGTTGCCGGTTAAGGGGTCGTACAGTTCCGCCGTCTGCAGCGGTACCGCCCCCGTACCCCAGCCGCCGACAATAAGGATATCTCCGGAAGACAGCAGGGTGGCGCTATGCCGTTCGCGGGCCACAAGCAGGGCATCGGTGGTATCAATGAACTGGGCCCCGTCCCATACGAGGATCGCATCCGACAGGTTGTTCCCCGAATCCCGCCCGCCGATCAGGTACAGATCGGTGCCGTCGGACACCAGTGCCGCGCCGTTGGCGCCGCCGGTCAGGGTAAAGCCGGTGGTGATACCGGTCGGCGGCGCGTAGTGCTCGCCATCCGCCACGGCGATTGAACTGCCCAGATAGTCCGGTGCCGTGGCTGTATCGATCACCCCAATCACCTGCCCGCCGGTCACCACCACGCCGCCGGTCACCTGCGCCGCCACCGGGTCCACCCGGCCGAAGGCGGAAAGCAGCCCCACCTCGGGGGTAAAGTTGCGCCCGGCAAAGCGGAAGCGTTCTCCGTAAAAATCGTCCACCAGCGCCAGCCCAGCCGCGCCCTGCCCCCCCACCAGCAGCACGTCGTCTGATCCCGGCACCGGCACGGCGGCGTGGAAGGCGCGGCCAGTGCCGCCGCCCACCGGGCTGGCCAGCAGTTGGAACGTATCGGCATCGGGGGTGCCGTCCGTGCAGGCGGCCCCGGCAACCAGGAGCACCCCCGCAAGCAGAGCGGCAACCGCCGTGGGCAGACGATATGGGAAAAAACCGGTCATAAAGGGAATTTATGCATAAAAGGAACTTATGGATGAATAAGCAGATTCTGTCAAACGTAAGGAAACGGCGGGCAGAACCGGGCCGCACGGGACCAGTTTACGATGAAACCCCGCCAAAACGAAAAAAGCCCCGGAGTTTCCTCCGGGGCTTTTACTTTTCGCTGCTCTAAAGCGAACCGGGTAGGCTCGATTAGAACGTGGTGACGAACTGGATCACGATGTCGTCCGCGGAGGTACTCACAGGGCCCACCTCGGTAACGCTGTTGGTGTAGTCCAGCCGCACGTTGGTGTTGGCTGCCAGGTCGTAGCCCACGGCCAGCGACAGGGCGGTGGTCTCAGGCGCCACGGCACCCTCGGCCTCGGCGAACTCGTAACGCAGGTTGGCAGTCGCCATGCCCAGGTCAGTGCCCACGCTCACGCCGTAGCCCGAATCGAAGGCGCCGGTACCGGTGTCCGGATCAGCCGCCAGGTACTCCACGGCCACATCGATCGTGCCCAGGTCAGCGGTGACGTACAGGTCGATCTGGTCGCCGCCGTTGCTGCCGGTGACATCCTCTTCCTCGGCGAAGTAGCCCAGGCCCACGCCGATGCCCTCGGCCACGTCCACGTTGGCGGTGATGACGAACTCGTTGGCGCGTTCACCCAAAACGCCACCTGTGGCATCGTCACGATCGTGCACGTAGCCCAGGTTGATGCTTGTCCCCTCGGCCGGGCTGACGGTGGCCATGATGCCCACCAGGTTGGACGCCACCGCGCTCCACAGCAGGCCGTTGTTGGCGAACGGAATGTCCGGGCTGTCCTGCCCTTCCAGACCGAACGGCGAGTTGAAGATACCGGCGGTCAGGCTGACCATATCCTCGGCGCCCGGAACGCCGAACGAGATGTTCAGCTGCTCCACGTCAAGAATGAAGTCGAGGGTCGTATCGGCCTGCGGATTCGGATCCAGCACGTTTAAAATGTCCAGGTCGATGCGCACGGTGGCGCCGTCGCCGCTGGCCACAAAGTCGAGCTCACCGGTGGCGGAGAAGTTCCCTGCCTCACCGGTGCCGGTTGCGGTTACGTTCGGCGAGTCGTCATCTTCCTGCACGTTGTAGCGAATATCGGTGTAACCCGAAACCTCGACCTCGGCCACGGCGGTGCCCGCCGCGCCAAAACCGATCAGTGATGCTGCGGCAATCGCCGCAATCGTAGACTTGTTCATCCCTGTCCTCCTTTTCGTTCGTTTGGGATCAAAAGGCGATAGCCGAAAAAAACTATCTTAAAACCTTTTTTTACTGAAAGACGTATCGCCCTCCAAAAATAAAACCGTGTCATCTCTGCCACGGACGCCACACTCCGGCCTTGCGCCCAACCGGCAGAGGGGTTCGGAGCCGGACTATATCGGCGCATATGATTGATGTCAATAGTATTCCTCATGTTCCGGGGGGTTTTTACCAACTTTTAAATGAGTGCTTTTTGGGCACTAGCTGGCGGGATTTGGTCTGTTTTGCGCGTGGCCCATCGTTCACAAGGGAAACCTTTCGGCCTGCCGCCGGGATTTCTTTAGTGATTGCAAGGCCGCGCATGCCCGCGCCCAAGCATCCGGCTGCACCTGCGCCCCGCCCGCCTCGATCGCCGCAAACAGGCACGAATACAGGCGGAAACCTTTTTTTACCCAGGCAAAATTCCTGCTGCATACGTGCGCTGGTATAGGATATATTTTTTTCATTCTTTCAGGTTACCCCTCGCCGGACGGCTGTTTCCGGTGAATTTTATCGAGTGTTGCCATGCAAATTTTTCCTGAACTTACAACGACAATACACCCGCCTGCCCAGATAACCGGGCTACATATTATCGCCGATCTGCACGGCTGCCCGACGGCGGAAATCCTGACAAACGCCACCCTTTTAGAGACAATCTGCATAAATTTTGTGCGGGAAGAGGGTCTTCTGGACGTGGGACGGCTGTTTCACACCTTTGAAAGCGGCGGCGGAGTCACCGGCGTGGTGGTGCTGGCCGAGTCTCACCTGTCGGTGCACACCTGGCCGGAAAGCGGATATGTATCTATAGATGTATTTGTATGCAACTACACGGGAGACAACACAAAAAAAGCCCGGGAGTTGGCTGCCCGGCTGATCGACCGGTTCGCCCCCGCAACACGCCGGGTGCAGGAGGTACACCGATGACAACAGACAAAAAAACCCCCGCGGATAACGGAAAGCTCCTGCTGGAACACCTGACCAAAGGTTTCGGCCACTTTGTCCGCGCGGGCCGCACGCTCCACACGGGGCAAACCCCGTATCAGAAGATTGAACTGTTCGATACGCCCGACTTTGGCAAGCTGTTGCGGCTCGACAACGTATTCCAGACCTCGGTGGGGGACGAGTTCTACTATCACGAAATGATGGTGCACCCGGCCATGATGGCGCATGACAACCCGGAGCGGGTGCTGATTATCGGCGCGGGCGACGGCGGCATGGCCGAAGAGGTGCTCAAGCACAACTGCGTGCGCCAGGTGGTAATGGTAGAGATCGACCCGGAGGTGGTGCGCTTTTCACAGGAACACCTGGGCGAAATTCACCGGGGCGCGTTTGACGACCCGCGCCTCGAATTGATCATTGCAGACGGTTTTGAGTGGGTAATGGAGGCGCAGGAACGGGGCGCGCGGTTCGACGTGGTCATTTGCGACTTGACCGACCCCATCGGCCCGTCCCGCCCGCTGTATACGGTGGAATTTTTTACTGCGATCGCCACCCTGCTTGGGAAAGCCGGTATTCAGGTGCAGCACATCGAAACCCCCGTCATCAGGCAGCCCCTGTTCCGGCAACTGGTGGCGAACCTTGAGGCCGTGTACGCACAGGTACACCCGCTGTTTCAGTACGTGCCGCTGTACGGCACCCTGTGGTCGTTCTGTAATTCGTCACAGACCACCAACCCGGCGGCAGCCGACCCGGCCGAAATGGACGCCCGGATCATCGAACGGAAGGTGACGGACCTGAAAATATATAACGGCGAGGTGCACCGGGCGGCGTTTGCCCAGCCGAACTTTGTGCGGGAATTATTGGCGACGCGGGCCGAACCGATTCATCTGCATCAACTGGACCGGTTTGACGAGATTGCGGCACTGGCCAAACCCTAGCCTCTGGAAAACCTGCCTGCCTTATTGTATAGATGGTGCCGGAGGCCGGAATCGAACCGGCACGGGGGTCGCCCCCCGCTGGATTTTGAATCCAGTGTGTCTACCAGTTTCACCACTCCGGCGTGGAAAAGTCGGGTGGGCAATTGGATCATTTTGGCCGCCTCCCGGTCAATGAAAATAGCCGTTTACACGGGTGGAAATAGCCGCTGGCATAAAAGAGGTGCGACATTTGCCGACCGATAGGCAATTGACAGGCAGGCACTTTCCGCCTTATCCTAGTCGTCTTTTGATTTTGCAGGATTTTTCTCCGAGTTGAACCCGGTCGCGTTATGTCATACACAATATCCAAACCCTCCAATCTGAAGCGTAAGCGGACTCACGGCTTTCGGGCCCGCATGAAGACCGTGGGCGGACGCAAGGTCCTTTCCCGGCGTCGTGCCAAGGGTCGGAAGCGCCTCTCCGTTTAACGGGTGCCCATGGGGCCCGTGCGCTACCGCCAGCTTCGGCTCTCCCGAACCAACGATATCCGTGCCGTCTTTCAAACCGGAAAACGGTTGAAAAACGCACACCTGCGCCTGATTTTCCGGCCCAACAACCAGACTCACGCCCGCCTGTGTATTCAGGTGAGCAAGAAAATCGCCCGCCGGGCGGTAGACCGGAACCGCATCCGCAGAAGGGCGCTGGAAGCGTTCCGGGAGCCGCTGGCAACCTGCGGCCAGGGCGTCGATGCGGTGTTGATGCCGGGCCGCTCGATCAAGGAGTTGCCGTGGCCGGAGCTTACCCGCCTGAGCCGCCGCATGGTGGAGCAGATGTCCACATGAGCATACGCGCCGTTCTTTTTATTCCGCGCCGCATGGCCACCCTGCTGATCCGGGGCTATCAACTGTTCATCTCTCCGCTGCTTGGGCCGCGCTGCCGCTTTTTTCCCAGTTGTTCGGCCTATGCCGCAGAGGCCGTTGGCCGCTACGGGCTGCTCAGGGGCAGCTGCAAGGCGGCGGTGCGCCTGTGTAAGTGTCATCCGCTGCATCCAGGCGGATACGATCCGGTAGACCCGGCTCCCTAGAGTTTTTTGTTTTTACCCCGCCCGAAAAGGCTGTAAGTAGCTGTAATTAAATGGATAAGCGCACAATAATTTTTCTGGTTCTTTCGGTTGGCGTGCTGATCGCCTACCCGTCTTTTTTGCGGATGATGGGACTGGACCTGCCCACGGCCCCGCCGCCCGCTATGGAGCAGGTGGCAGACAGCACAGACACACAGGCCCCGGACACCCCTCGCGCCCCCGCCCCGCCTCCGGCGCCAGCGGTGGCGCAGGCTCCGGCTGCCGAAAAAAGCGCCGCCGCCGTGCCCGTCATGGACATTCCGGCGCAAGATATCGTGGTGGAAACCGACCTGTACCGGGCCGTGTTTTCCACCCAGGGCGGCGTGATCACCAGTTGGTTGTTGAAGACCTATCTGGAGGATGACAAAGAAAGCCCGATCCACCTGTTTGACCCGCCCGAAAAAGACGCGCGTTATCCGCTGGAAGTTTCCGTGGAGGGGAACAGCCTCTTTAGCCGGGCGGTCTACCGTACCAACCGGGAGAGCGTCACCGTCTCCGGCGACGCCACCGACACCCTGACCCTCACCCGGGTGGACCCCGCCACCGGTGCGTTTGTCACCAAAATCCTCACGTTCCATGGCGACAGCTACCGGGTGGACGTGCAGATGGAAACCGGCGGCATGGGCGATTACGACGTATCCCTGGGTTCCAACTTCGGCATCCGCACGTTCGAGGTCGTCACCATCGGCTTTGTCGGCACCGCCAACCTGGTGGATGGCGACGTGACCCGGGAAGATACAGACGACCTGGAGGACGAGACGATCTCCCACCGGGGCGACATCGACTGGACGGTCACGGAAGACAAGTACTTCATGGCCGCCCTGATTCCGGAGACGGCGCCCCAGTCGGTCAACTCCGTCGCCTTCGGCAGCAAGCACGTGGTCACCGGCGTCACCCTGAACGGCCCCGCCACCTTCACCCTGTACGCAGGTCCCAAGGAGTACACCACCCTCAAGTCGTTCGGCGTCAATTTGCAGGAAAACATCGACTTCGGCTGGTTCATGTTTGGCACCTGGAGCTTCGTGCGCCTGCTGGCAGAACCGATGTTTGTGCTGCTTTCCGCTATTGAAGGCATGGTGGGCAACTGGGGCATCGCCATTATCCTGCTCACCCTGCTGATCAAGACGGCGTTTATTCCGCTCACCCACAAGTCGTACAAATCCATGCGCGCCATGCAGGCCATCCAGCCGCAGGTGAAGGCGATCCAGAAAAAATATAAGGACAACAAGGAAAAGCTGTCCAAGGAAACCATGGCCCTGTACCGGGAGCACCAGATCAACCCGCTGGGCGGCTGCTTTCCAATTCTGCTGCAAATCCCTGTTTTTATTGCCTTTTTTAACATTCTGTACACCGCCATCGACCTGCGGCAAACGCCGTTCATGGGCTGGATTGTGGATCTGTCCATCAAGGATCCGTACTACATCCTGCCGGTGATCATGGGTGTTTCCATGTTTGTGCAGCAGAAGATCCAGCCCACCACCATGGATCCGAAGCAGGCGCGCATCATGATGTTCCTGCCGGTGCTGTTTACTTTCTTCTTCATGCAGTTCCCGGCGGGGCTGGTGCTTTACTGGCTGTTCAACAACCTGTTTACCATCGGCCAGCAGGCGATTACGGTCAAATTCCTGGAGAAGCGCAAGGCGGTCGCCCTGGCAGCGGCAAAAACGCCTGAGCCGGGAGAAAAAGCCGGTAAAAAGAAAAAGAAGAAAAAGTAAGCCACGGCCAGACGAGCCCACAGGGCGCAGGCCTTTCTTACCACAACCTGAACACCATGATTGACCGCGACGACACCATCTGCGCCCCGGCCACCGCCCCCGGAGAGGGAGCCATCGGCATTGTGCGGGTGAGCGGGGCTGACGCAATTCGTGCGGTCGCACGCCATTTTGCACCCTCCTCCGGCACGGCCCTGACCGACGCGGACAGCCACACGGTCCACCACGGCCGCTTTACCGATGCCGCAGGAAACACGCTGGACGAGGTGCTGGTCATCCTCATGCGCGCCCCCAGAAGCTACACCACCGAAGACGTGGTGGAGGTCCAGTGCCACGGCGGCAGTGCGGCGGTAGAGGCGATCATGGGCTGCCTGTTGGCCGCAGGCCTCCGCATGGCGGAGCCGGGGGAGTTTACCCGCCGGGCATTTTTGTCCGGGCGCATTGATCTCACCCGCGCAGAAGCGGTGCTTGCCGTCATCCACGCCCGGACCGCCAGCGCCCACCGCATCGCCCAACGGCAGATGGCGGGGGCATTATCCGCACCGGTGAAAGAGGTGGCCGATGCCCTTGTGACCCTTGCCGCCCACATGGAAGCCGCCATCGACTTTCCCGAAGAAGACCTGGAAAGTGAGGTGCCGGAAACCGTGCTGGCCCACCTGGAGGAAGCCAGGGACGGGCTGGCCGATATCTCCCGCAAGGCCCAGGCCGGGCACCTGCTGACCGAAGGGGTTCGGCTGGCCATCGTGGGCCGCCCCAACGTGGGCAAAAGCAGCTTGCTCAATCGTCTGCTGGGGTATGAACGGGCCATTGTGGCGGCCCAGGCCGGTACCACCCGCGACGTGGTGGAGGCGGAGCTTGCCATGGACGGCATCCGCTTTGTGGTGCAGGACACTGCGGGGATACGGCACACCCGTGAGGCGGTGGAGGCCGAAGGCGTACGCCGCAGCCGCGCCGCAGCCACCGAAGCCGATGTCACCCTGATCGTGCTGGATGGCTCTGTGCCCCTTACGGCGGAAGATGAGGCGCTACTGACCGAATTTTCCGGACCGTCCACGGTGATCGCCAGCAACAAGAGCGATTTAACAGCCGCTGTGCAGACAGATCAAGCCTCGCAGAGTTCGCAGGTCATCCCCGTCAGCGCCCTGACCGGCCTCGGCATGGATGAGCTAAAAACCGCCCTTTACGCCGCTGCGGCAGGACCTTCAGCACAGCCATTGTCCCACGCTTTTCTGGTCACCCAGCGGCAGTCTGTCGCGCTGAAGGTCGCCATCGACGCCACCAACCGGGCGGCGGCAGGGCTTTCCCGCGGCAATTTCGCCGAACTGATCGCCACCGACGTGCGGGAGGCGCTGGATGCGCTGGGTGAGATCAGCGGCGAAACCACCACCGATGATATTCTGGACCGGATTTTCTCTACCTTCTGCATCGGCAAATGAGCACCTGCACCCCATACGACGTCATCGTGGTCGGTGGCGGCCATGCGGGGGCCGAAGCCGCATCTGCCGCCGCGCGCATGGGCTGTTCTACCGTGCTGGTGACCCAGAATGCCGATTCCATCGGGCGCATGAGTTGCAACCCGGCGGTGGGCGGCATCGCCAAGGGACATCTGGTGCGCGAGATCGACGCCCTGGGGGGGCTCATGGGACGCATCACCGACCGGGCCGCCATCCAGCTGAAAATGCTCAACACCCGCAAGGGACCCGCCGTGCGCGCCCTGCGCGCTCAGGTGGATAAGGAAATGTACAGCCACCTGCTCAAAGGGGCGCTGGAAGCCACGGCCAACCTGACCATCCACACCGCCACCATCGACCGGCTGATCGTGGCGGACGGGCGCATCTCCGGGGTGGAAACCGACACCGGGGAAGTGCTCCACGGCCGCACCGTCATCCTCACCACCGGCACTTTTTTAAAAGGGCGCACCCACGTGGGGCTGGAGTCCCGTCCGGCGGGCCGGGTAGGGGAGGCACCGGCGGAAAAATTGTCCGCCTCGTTTCTGGCACTGGGCTTTACCGTGGGCAGGCTCAAAACCGGCACCCCGCCCCGCCTGTACAAAGACAGCATCGATTTTTCCGGGCTGGAGGCCCAGCATGGCGATGCCACCCCGCGCTTTTTTTCCCACGCCACCACGGGGGCTCACCTGCCCCAGATCGCCTGTCACTTGACCTGGACCAACGAGGCCACCCATCAGATCATTCGGGATAACCTGCACCAGTCACCCATGTACACCGGCCGCATTACCGGCGTGGGGCCGCGCTACTGCCCGTCCATCGAAGACAAGGTGGTGCGCTTTGCCGACAAAAACCGGCACCAGATTTTTCTGGAGCCGGAAAGCCTGAGTACGGACGAATACTACGTCAACGGCGTCTCCACCAGCCTGCCCGTCGATATTCAGGAGCAGTTTATTCGCACCGTTCCGGGGCTGGAAAATGCGGTCATGGCGCGGCCCGGCTATGCGGTGGAATACGATTTTGTGCCACCCACCGAGCTCTACCCCACTCTGGAAACCAAGCGGGTGGCCGGGCTGTATCACGCCGGACAGTTAAACGGCACCTCCGGCTACGAAGAGGCCGCAGCGCAGGGGTTGATGGCAGGCATCAACGCCGCCTGCCGGGTGCTGCAAAAAGAACCGGTCGTGCTGCGGCGCGATCAGGCCTATATCGGCGTACTGATTGACGACCTGGTCACCCAGGGGACGAGCGAGCCGTACCGCATGTTTACCTCCCGCGCCGAATACCGGCTGCTACTCCGGCACGACAACGCCGACACCCGGTTGATGCCGACGGGGCACACGCTGGGGCTGCTGGATGAGAACGTGTACCGGGCTTTTTGTACCCGGCAAGCCCAGGTGACGGCGGAGCTTTCCCGCATTGAGCGCACCCGGGTAACCGCCCTTTCCAGCTGGAGCGCTCTACGCGAAAAACCCGGCGCACCGGACCCGTCCACCACCCTGGCGGGCTATCTGCGCCGCCCGGAGATTCGCTATGCGGACATTGGCGCGGGGGAACCCGGCGCGCTGACCGATCCCGCCGCCACCGAGGCGGTGGAAGTAGCCGTCAAATATGCGGGCTACATCGACCGGGAATGCGCCCGCATCGACCGCACCCGGCGCATGGAGACGCGGGCCATCCCGCACACATTCCACTTTGATGACATCCCCGGTATTTCCCGGGAAGTACTGGAAAAACTTTCCGTCATTCGCCCTGTAACCGTGGGGCAGGCGGGCCGCATCAGCGGTGTCACCCCGGCGGCGGTTTCACTGCTGCTGGTGGCCCTGGAGCGACATTGCCCGAGCGTTCGGACCGCATAAACCAACTGCTGCACGACGGCTGCCGGACGCTGGGCGTCCCGCTTACCAACGCCCAGGCGGACAAGCTGTGCCGCTACGCGACCCTTGCAATGGACTGGGGCGAACGCATCAATTTGACCGGCGCACAGACCGTCGAGGTGTTCACCACCCACCATATTCTGGATGCGCTGACAGGGTTGCCACATCTGAACATCCAGCCGGGTGATCGCTGGGCGGATGTGGGCAGCGGCGTGGGGCTGCCCGGCATCCCCCTGGCCGTGATGACACCGGATACCCACTGGCTGCTGGTGGAGCCACGGGAAAAGCGCTGGGCGTTTTTGCTGGAGGCCGTTCACCGGCTGGAGCTGACCAACGTCACCCCGGTTCACGCCCGCATCGAAGAGGCGGATATTCCCGCAGGCAGCCTGTCCGGCGTGGTCAGCCGGGCGCTGGGCGCGGCCACGTTTGCCGCCAGCTTTTGGCTTGCCCCCCACGGCACCCTGGCCTGCTGGACCGGCACCGCACCCACCGACTGGGAAACCACCGATCTGCTGGACGCTCCCGAGCAAATTCAACTTACCCGCCCGGACGGGGCCGCCTACCGGCTGCTTGTCTACACCCGTCCATAGAAAGCTACCTGGCCAAAAAAAAACGCCCCCGGCGTACCGGAGGCGTTTAATCAGAGAGATGAAATACCGGTGGGTGGCGCTATGCCTCCCTGCGACGGCGGGAAACCAGCGCAGCACCCAACAGGCCCGCACCCATCAGCAGCAGGGTCCCCGGCTCGGGCACCGGCATGGCCGTGACGCCCCGCAGGGAGATAGTGTAATGCCCGCCCCGTGGTCCATCAACCGGGTATTCTATGCCACCCCAGTAGGCCAGCGGATCGATAAGGCCCTCAGCGGTGGGCGTGGCAAGGTCAGTAAACGGCGTGGTCGGGAAGATCAGGTCGCCAAACTCGGTGTACGGGTCACGGTCCCAGATCGACAGCCCCAGGTAGTAAGTTCCGGGGTCCAGCGGGCCGGTGACCGAGTCGTCGAGTTCCGGCTGCACCCCGTTTGTATCGTCGTTGGCCATCACCCCCATACCGGCCGAGTCGAACAGGAACAACTGGGCGTCAAAATTGTTGGTCGTGACCGTGGCCAGAAACGAGTCACCGGTCAGGTAGACCCGGTACAGGTCGGTTCCGCCCCACACCACCCCGTTGATGGTATCCAGGCTACCCACGCCGGCCACCACATCGGCTGTATCCAGCGACTGGCCCGCGTGTATCTCATTCCAGCTAAATGCGCTGGCGGTGGATGCGGCCACCATTGTGGCCAAGGCCACCGTCAAGGTTAAAATCAGTTTTTTCATCTCAATATCCCCTGGCAAAATTCCTGGTCTGTCACTCGCCCAAACACACGCCGGGCAGTGGTTTCTCCAACTGCTATTCAGGTAATGCCAAAATTATGCCGATATTTACGCACAACCCGGACAACAAGCTTAACTAGCTGTTATACATACATAATTTTTATCAAAAAAGAGGCGGCGCCGCTGTATTCAGCCCGGATCAGGACGATCACGGGCCATAAATCGTAAAATTATCTGACACTTAACCGGGCATGCCCACACAAAACATTAAGTGAAATAGCAATATTAGTGTATAAATTCAATTGGTTATAAGTTTATTTTGTGGTGTCACTATTTTTTACATCCACATCGTCAACTTTTATGCTACATGAAAATAACCATGTAATTACATGTAGTTATACAATTATTTGAAGTGTCAGAAAATTTTCACCCGGCAAAATATCACGCCGGGTGACCCGCCGGAAAGGGGGCGGTTAGCGGAAGTCGCGCCGGGTGAAAAGGAGCCCTGCCGCAGCAAACAGCACGGCGGTATAGCTCACTGCGTACAGCAGGGCAAAGCCGGTATGTCCCCAGTCCACCGGCAGGCGGTAGACCACCTCCAGCTTGCGGTTGAACAGCTCCAGGTTGGGCAGGGTGTAGTAGAGCACATTGGTCAGCCCGGCCAGAAACGGATCGCCGCTACTTGCCCCCAACTCCCGCAGGCCGGGGGTCAAGTGGCCGATGACAAATATCCCCAGGGTAAACATGCCGGACAGGAACGGCCCGGTGAAGACGGCAAACAGTATGGCCACGGCGGACAGCACCGCCAGTTCCACCCAGATCATGATCACGGCATACAGGTACTGGGTCAGCGGCGGCATGGCAAACAGGGCGCAGATGGCGAACAGACTGATGCCCATCACCCCCACCAGCACCCCCAGGGTGGCCAGCAGCCCCAGGTATTTCCCGACCAGAAAACTGACCCGGCCCACCGGCTTGGCCAGCACCACATAGAGGGTCTTGCGGCTGATTTCCCGGGAGATGGCCGCCACCCCCAGAAAGATAGCGATCAGGGCGCCGAACAGGTGGATCAGCGCCAGCCCCAGATCCAGCACCACCCGGCCGTCCTGGCCCATGGTCATCCGGTCCAGGGTGGCCGAAATGGCCAGCAGCGCGGCCACAAAGAACAGCAGGCTGTACAGCACGCGGTTGCGGACCGCCTCCCGCCAGGTCACCCGGGCAATGGCCAGTATGCATCTCATCCGGCCCGCTCCACCGCTGACAGTTCGCTCAAAAACAGTCCCTCCAGGGTCTCCCGGTAGGGGATGACCGAAACAATCTGGCCGCCGTCGGACAGCAGTTTGCGGATCACGGCGCCGCCATCCCCTTCTGCCACCCGCAGATGTACGCTGCCGTCGCTTTGGCGCACGGGTTCGGCACCTTCAAGCCGATAGCCGTCCGGCAGCCCCGTGGCCACGATCTCCACCTCGGTGACCTTGGGGGAGAGCAGGTCGGACAGCCGCCCCTGGCTGCGCATCTCCCCCCGTACCAGAATCGCCACCTGATCGCAGACCGCTTCCGCGTCGGACAGGATGTGGGTGGAAAAGAACACCGTTTTGCCCCGGCTTTTGAGCTCCACCATGATGTCGCGCACCTGTTTTCTGCCCATCGGGTCCAGGCCGCTCATGGGCTCATCCAGAATCACCAGGTCCGGATCGCCGATCAGGGCCTGAGCCAGACCGACGCGCTGCTGCATACCCTTGGAAAAGCTGCTTAAGGCCGCGCTCTCCACGCCGGGCAGCCCCACCCATTCGAGCAGTTCGGCGATGCGCCCCGTCCGTTCCGGTTTCGGCATCCCGACCAGTTCCGCATGGAAATTTAAAAACTCCCCGGCGGTCAGATAATCGTAAAAATACGGGTGTTCCGGCAGATAGCCCACCCGGCGGCGCACCCGTGGATCGGCGGGACTGCCGCCCCAGACGGCCACCCGGCCCCGGCTGGGGGAGATCAGCCCCAGCAGCATCTTGATGGTGGTGGTTTTGCCCGCTCCGTTGTGGCCCAGATAGCCAAACAGGGAGCCTGCGGGCACTTGCAGCGAAACCGCCCGCACCGCCTCCTGCGGGCGCATCCAGAACCCCTTGCGGAACGATTTGCCCACGTTATCCAGCAGGATGGGCATGTCCGGGTCCGGTTGCACCGCGGGTTCCGGTTGTTCCGTCACGAGGCGGATTCCTGCATGTGAGCCCGCAACGCATCCCGGCGCGCCCGCATGCGCGCCTTGAGCGTCTCGTCGTCGGCCGCCTGCAACATTCGCTCGATCAGTTCGATCGCCATGCGCGGGTCATTCTCCTGCGCCCGCAGCCGCCGGGCCAGGGCGGGCAGAAACGGGGGGCTTTCAGACAGCGTCGCGGCGCGTTCCATGTACCCGGCCGCTTCATTCAGATCGTGCATGTGGTAGAGCCTCAAAAAGCCACGGTAGAAAGGATATTGCCAGTTGTCGGGAAACGTGCTTTCGGCCCGAACCAGCAGTTGATCCGCCAGATCCGGACGCTGGGCGCGGATACCGATAATCAGCGCGCCATAATGGTACGCCGGTTCAAATTTTGGGTCCAGAGCCGTCACCCGATCCAGCAGGGCACCGGCACGCTCGGCCCCCCCGGCGCCGTCCAGCGCGGTATCCGAAGTGGAGATGACCCGGATCCAATAGGTATCGGCCAGGGCCGGGCCAAACCCGCCCACCAGAGCACGCAGCTGCGCCGTGCTCAGCAAAGCGGGCAGGTGCAGCGCCTCTCCCTGGCTGGTGGCCGCGTGGCCCGTGATCCCCCGCAGGCAGCCGACCGCAATCACCGCCCCCGTAATCAGCACGGCCATGAGTATGGCTTGTGTACGCAACCCCCGGCCTCCCTATCACTGCAAGCTTCCTTAAGCCGCCCGCGCCAAACGCGGGTGGCGCATTTTATCAAATTTTGGGCGCTTGGCAAGCGCCAGGCACCGCAGACAAAAAAGCCCGGAAGGCGGGAGGCCTTCCGGGCTTTATC
>CBDUXI010000002.1:0-96692 GCA_965371175.1 uncultured bacterium | reverse complement strand
CCCCCCCCCCCCCCCCCCCCCCCCCGCGCCGCATCCAGGCCGGGATGGAAAATGATGCGAACCTTCGCTCCTTAACAGGAGACCGGGAGAAAACAGGTTATGAGTTACACGGGTTCCAATGCCGCCGCACCGTTGAAGCCGAAAGCCGGATCAGGATTGATCCCCAAGGCGACGGTTCCTCTGGGTACCAAAAAGAAGCGCAAGCATCCGCTGGAGTTCATCCAGCGCACCCTGCGGGAGCAGGTGGTGGGGCAGGAAGAGGCGGTAAAGGCGATTACCCGGGCCCTCACCCGGGCCGCAGCGGGCTTTCGCAACAAGGACAAGCCCATTGCCACCTTCTTTTTTTCCGGCCCCAGTGGCGTGGGAAAAACCCAGGCGGTCAAGGCACTGGCCCAGGCCATTCACAACGACCCCAAGGCGATCCTGCGGGTGGATTGCTCGGAATTTTCCGAACCCCACTCCATTTCGCGGCTGATCGGCAGCCCTCCGGGCTATGTGGGTTCCGACCTGCCGGTGATGCTGGACAAGGAAGTGATCGAAGGCAGGGAGTGGAGCATCGTCCTGTTTGACGAGGTGGAAAAGGCCCACCCGGCCCTCCACAACATGCTGCTGCACATCATGGACGAAGGCCGTTTAACCCTGGCTCGCCGCACCCATGAAGCGTCGCCGGAAGTGGATTTCACCAGCACCATCGTCATTATGACCAGCAACGTGGGCTCCCGCGAGGTCAGCTCGCTTTTGGAAAGCAAGGGCATCGGCTTTGCCGCCACCCGTGCCACCCCCACCAAGGACAACGTGGATCAGGCGGTCAAGCGGGAACTGGAAAAGTCTTTCTCCCCGGAGTTCCGTAACCGGATTACCGATTTCGTGATCTTCAACCCGCTGGACGACAAAACCCTGGCCGAGGTGCTGGATCGCATTCTGGACCAGAGCCTGGCCCGGTTTGCCAAAGCCGGTTTTGCGGTGCAGATTCCGCAGAAGGTGAAAACCTTTCTGCTGACCGAAGGGTACGACTGTGAACTGGGGGCACGCCCCCTGATTTTGCAGGTGGAGCGTCACATCGACGCGGAAGTGGCCGACCTGTTCTCTGCCGGTGAAATCAAACCGGGAGACTATGTGGTGGCCGACATCAACCGTCAGGGCAAAATCACCTTCAAACGCGCGGAGCGGGTAAAGGCAAAGGGTGCCAAAGGCAGCACCGACTTCATCTCCAAGCCCGCAAAAGCATCGAAGGCATCGGTAAAGTAACCCGTCGTTAAATGGGGCTTACGAGCGACCTGCGCCCCGGCGCAGGTCGCTTAGTATCAGCCTCCGGAGCGCGTCCCGCACGCCCTCGTCCTGCACTTCCCCCGCATACGCATCCGCCTGCTTGCGGACGGCTGCCGGAATGGCCAGGCGTGGTTTTTTATGCGTTCCGGCGGACTTTTTTTTCACCTTTCCCACCCGAAAAAACAGATCCCCCACCAGCCCGCCACCCAGTAAATTGTTGATCTTGCGTAAGATGTCGCGCTTGTAAAAGCCAAGCTGCACCAGCCACGGAGAACTATCGACCAGCACCGTCAGGCGCTTGCCTGAAATTTTTTCCGGCGTCGTGTGGGCCGCCACCGCCTCCCCCACAATCGACACCCAGGCCGACTTCAGGCGATGGACCTCCACCACAGCGCTCCAGCCGTTTTTTTTCGCCAGTCCCGGCAACAGATCACCCACCTTTGCCGGGGCGCGCATGCGGCCTCTTATCGCCTTGTACCTGCTCATTCGATTAAGATATCTCTTTCCGTTCTATTTACCTGATGCCGTAGTTTATGCCGAAACCGCAAGCACTTGCCACCAACCGCAAGGCGTACCACAACTATCACGTGCTGGAGAAGCTGGAAGCGGGCCTGGTGCTGAAGGGCACCGAGGTCAAATCGCTGCGGGAAGGCCAGGCGGACATCAAGGAAAGCCACATTTCCATCGACCAGGAAGAAGCCTGGCTGGTGGGCTGCCACATCCAGCCGTACTCCCACGGAAACATCTCCAATCACGTCGCGCTCAGACGCCGCAAACTGCTGTTGCACAAGAAGGAAATCGTGCGCCTGATGGGGAAGGTGCAGGAACGGGGGCTCACCCTGGTGCCGTTGCGCTTCTACCTGAAAAACGGACGCATCAAGCTGGAAATCGGCCTGTGCAAGGGCAAAAAAACGCACGACAAACGCGAAGATTTGAAAGCCAGGGAAGCCGGGCGCGAAATTCAGCGCGCCCTGAAAAACCGGGAGTAGGGCACCTATCAAAACCGTTGCGAGCGGTTTGAGTGCAAGGCGGACGGAGCGCAGGGGCCGAGGCATATCGCGATATGTCGAGGTTTCGAGCACCGCCCAACACAGCAATCGGGCCGCTCGAAACGGTTTTGAGAGGTGCCCGGTAGCTACCCGTCCGGCTTCAGCAACCCGTCCACGGTAACGGCCTGCCGCAGGCCGGACAGGTAGTCGGGAAAGGCCGGGGTAACCCCAAGCTTTTTTAATAACTTATTGTTTTTACAGCGTTTTCTGTCTGCCACAAGATGAAAGTCAGCCACCCCCATGCGTGCCCGTGCCGCCGCTACCGGCTCCCCCGGAGGGGCCGGCCGCCCCATCAGGGCCGCCGCATAGTCGGCCACCTCCCGAATGGGGGCGGGGTGGCCATCGGCGGCCAGATAAATTTCGCCGTTCACGCCTTTTTTTGCGGCCATGTAGACCACCTGCGCCAGGTCTTCCACGTGAATGCGGTTCACCACAAACGGCGGGTCGGCCTCAATCACCCGGTACGCGCCCGTGAGCAACCGCAGCCCCACATGGCGGCCCGGCCCGTAAATCCCCGCAGCCCGCACGATCCGTAGCGGCAGGCCCCACGCCGCAAAAGCCGATAACAGCCCGTATTCCACCTCACGGCGCAACATGCCCCGTGGCCCGGCATCACCCATCAGCGGCGTATCTTCGTCCACCCAGGCGCCTTCCACGTCGCCGTAGACCCCGGTACTGGACAGATAAACAAACGCGTCTGGCCGGGGCACACCCTGAAGCCACTGGGCAAAGGCCACCGTGTGGTCGTCAAAGCGCTCCCCGGTGGCGCGGTTTGGACCCGCCGCATAGATCACCACCCGCACGTCCTGCATTTGTGTTTGCAGCGATTTCTGCTGCGCCGGGTCGGTCAGAAAAGCGCCCAGATCCATCCATAGCGGCTGCACCCCCAGCGCAGCCAGTGAATCCATGTGTTCACGGCTGGCCGTGGTGCCGGTAACCGTCCAGCCGTGGGCCAGATACAGGCGGGCGATTTCCCGGCCCGCGTAGCCGCAGCCCACGATCAACACTTCTCCGGTTTTTGCCGCCGTTTCCGTCACCTGCTGTGGACCTCCCGCCCGATCGGTTACACTGGCAATACCTTACGCTACCGCGCAGATCGGGCGGTAGCCTGACGATGGGCGAATATGGTTCCGGAACACGAAAAAACAAACGCCGCACAGGAGATCCACCTGCACCACGGCCATCGGGAGCGGATGCGGGCGCGCGCCGCAAAGGAGGGGCTGGACGGCTTTGCCGATCACGAGGTGCTGGAGTTGTTGCTGTTTGCCGTGATCCCCCGCGCCAACACCAACCCGGTGGCGCACCGGCTGCTGAAGCGCTTTGGCAGCCTGTCGGCGGTGCTGGAGGCCGATCCGGTGGACCTGTCCACGGTGGACGGCATCGGTGAGCGCGGCGGAGTGTTTCTGTCGCAGATCCCGCACTTTTCCAGGCGCTACCTGCACGATCGGTCCGTTCGCGACAACCCGCGACTCACCCACGCCAAGGCGGTAGGCGACTATCTGAAGCCGCTCTTGTCGGGCCGCCCGGAAGAGGTGGTCTATCTGTTGTGTCTGGATGCCGGATGCCGGGTGCAGTTTCCGGCGCTGCTGTCGTCCGGTACGGTAGTGGAAGCCCACGTGCACCCCCGGCAGGTGGTGGAGGTGGCCCTGCGCCACCGGGCCGCTTCCGTCATTCTGGCCCATAATCATCCGTCCGGAAACCCGGAGCCGTCCGGCTCGGACCGGGCGCTGACAGAGCGCATCCACGCGGCCCTTGCCGCCGTGGACATTCCCCTGCTGGACCACGTGATCGTGGCCGGAGAAGCGGTGTTCAGTTTTGAGGAAAAACAGCTGCTGCCGACAACCCCCTGACGGCAGATGCCGCCGGATCAGCCGCCGCGGCCCTTGATGACAATCCGCTGGCCCACGTGCAGCACGCTGTTGGAAGACAGGCCGTTCCACGCCAGCAGGTCACGCAGGCGCACGTTGTAACGGCTGGCAATCTTCCACAGGCTCTCGCCACGCTTCACCCGATGGGTGGTGGTCTGGCTGCTGCGACTGGAAGAGGCCGCCGCATAGCGTGACCCCACCGGAATCACCAGCGTCTGACCCTCACGAATCATGGTGCGGCGACCCATGTTGTTGGCGCGCTGGATGCGGGAAACACGGGTGCGATACTTATCGGCAATCACCGACAGGGTCTCCCCGCGGCGCACCCGGTGACGTACCGTCTTGGGGCTGCCCATGTCGCCGGCCTTCTTGGCCCACGCCCGCTGTTCCTGCGCCTGAATGGCCGGGAAGTTCTGGGCAAACTGACGCTCGGAGCCTTGCGGCAGATAGACTGTATAGGCCGACTTGTCCGGCGGCGTCATGTCGCGCCGGAGTTGCGGGTTTAAAAACTTGATCTCCTCAATCGGCACCCCCACGGCGCGGGCAATGGCATCCAGGTCGGTCGCGCCCTTCACCGTGACGGTATCGGTGACGAGCGGCGCGTGAGGCTGCACAAAGAAGCCGTATTCCTCAGGGCTCTTGGCGATCAGCATGGCCGCAATGTACTTGGGCACGTAATCCCGGGTTTCCTGGGGCAGCGCCAGCCTCTCCCGCAGTTCCCAGAAGTTGGTGGCTCCCGAACGCCGCATGGAGGCGGCCACCCGCCCCTCACCCGCGTTGTAGGAGGCCAGTGCCAGGTACCAGTCGCCAAAGCGGTTGTGCAGGTCGGACAGGTATTTTGCGGCGGCATGGGTCGCCAGCACCACGTCGCGGCGCTCATCCACCCAGTAGTCCTGCCTCAGGCCGTACAGCTTGCCGGTGCTGGAAATGAACTGCCATGCGCCGGAAGCTCGGGCGCGGGAGTAGGCGTACGGGTTAAACCCGCTTTCGATCATGGACAGGTAAACCATGTCCTCCGGAATGCCGTGCTCCCGGAAAATCTCTTGCATCAACGGAATATAGCGCCCGGAGCGAATCAGGTAGCGGGAAAAAGTGCCCCGCAGGCGCGTCTGAAAGTACTCCAGATAGGTGTGCACCGCCTCGTTGACCTCTACGGGCATGTCGTAGGCCACGTCGTTCAGCGGGTCGAGCGCGGCCAGATGGGTAACCCCTGCGCCGGTGGACGACTTGCGCCCGGATCTGGAGGCGCTACTGCCCGGCTCTACCCCGGCAAAGCGCAACGATGCCTGATCTACCGGCAGCCGCTGCTTGCCGCCGATGCTGGATACGTCATCCTCTGGCTCCGTCCACTCGACTGCGGACAGGGGATCTTCCACGATCAACCCCACAATGCCCGGATCCTCCTGCCCTTCGGCCACAACGGGGATACCGTCGGGCAGCACAAACGGCTGGGAATCGATTGACGCATATTCGCGGGAACTCGCGCACGCAGAGGCAAGCACCATAATCGCCGTCAGTGCGGCATTGCGAAGCAGCATGGAGTAGTTCATATTTTTCATTCCATTTCTGGCCATCTATGGCTATGCAGGCAGGAAGCTTGATCCGAAAAGGACCAGCCGAAGCCAAAGGCGTCGCTGATTCTAAAGTTCCGGCTGGCACCTGTCAATCAGGTTCCGACTCCCTGCATAAGGGTATCATTCTTCTAAAATCGCGTAGTTCCGCTTGCAACGACGCACCCAAAATGCGGCTTCGATCCAGGCACCACCCCGTAAACGGGAAAGCCTTCTACTGTTCTTATCGGCTATACTGCGCAAAAACTGTTGCGATAAATGAGGTTTTTTTGCCATTCCAAAGGCACCCGCACGGACTTCGGATTATGAACGTGAAATACCGATACATGCTGGCTTTCCTGCTTGCCGCAAGCACCGTCATGGGGCCTTTGACGAGTGCTTCTTTCGCCCAGGTGCAGGCCGTCGGATTTGCCGACCTGTACGCCCGGGCGGAGGCCTTTCATGAATCGATTGGCGAAGCCACAAAACGCGCGGAGCAGGCGGCCTACGAACAGGACAAGGTGTTCGCCCAGTTGATGCCCCGGCTGTCCGTGGAATCGACCATCATGCGCAGGGAGGATGCCCCCACGCCGATTCACTCCAAGGAGGTGCGGGAAACTTCGGTACGTCTGGGGCAAACCCTGTACACCGGGGGCCGCGCCACCATTCAGCTCAAAATCGCCACCATCGGCGAAATTGCCGGTGGACTGGGGGTGCGGGATGCCCGTGAACGGTTGATTTTTCAGGTGGCGGAAGCCTATTTCGGGGTATTGAAGGCCGAAGAGAATTTAAGCAGCGTCAACGAGCGGCTTGCGGGCATGAAGCGTCATCTGGAGGCGGCTCGCGCCCGGGTGCGCCTGGGGGCGGCGGTGCTCGCCTCGGCCCTGCGGATGGAATCCGAAGTGGCTCAGCTTGCCGCCGAACAACTGGCCACAGAAAATGAACGGGCCACCGCCAGGGAACAGCTTGCCATCCTGACCGGTGCCCCGCCCCGGATGGAACCAGGCCCCCCGCCCGACCTGGCCCCCATCCGCGCGCTGGTCGATCCGGTGGCGCTGGCCCTGGAGGACCGCACCGACCTGAACATCCTGTTTGGCGAGACCGTGGCCGCACAACTGGGCGTACGCTTCACCACCGGGCTGTTTTTGCCCACGGTGGACCTGGAGGGGGTGTACGCTACCGCGTCGACCGATCCGAAAAGCAACTTCGCCACGGACGAGGACACGTTCGCCATCCTCAAGGCCACCTGGAACCTGTTTAACGGCGGGGGCGACCTGGCCGAGCGCCGCAGAGCCCGGGCCGCCTTCAACGAAAAGTCGCTCCAGCTGGACCGGCGGCGCCGGGAAATACGCACCGAGGTGGCGCAGGCGACCCGTCAGGTGGCGGTGGCAGACCGCATTGTGGCCGCCCTGGACGGTGCCATGACCTATGCCTCCGAAAATCACCGCATCGTCACCGAAACCTACAAGGCGGGTGCCGCCACCTATCTGGATGTGATTGACGCCAGCAACACCCTGGGGGACGCCCGCCGCGACCGGGCCAATGCCCGCTTTGACTACAGTCTGGCGCTGATGAACATGGCCCGGGTCACGGGCCAGCTGGTCACCGTGATCGGTGAGGAAGTGCCGTCCTACACCAAACTGAAAAAATGGGGGGAAAAGCGGCTCAAATAGCCCCGCAGGGAGGCGCTCACGGCAGTTCGGGCGGGGTTTGCACCAGCAGATCGCCGGTCAGGGCGTGCAGAAACGCAATCAGATCGCCTTGTTCCCGGTCGGTCAGCTCGAACGGGCGTATGTCCGGGTCCAGGTTCGGGTTGGCAACGCCCCCTTTCTTGTAAAAATCGACCACCTGCTCCAGGGTGGCAAAGCGCCCATCGTGCATGTACGGCGCAGTCAGGGCGACATTACGCAAGGTGGGGGTGCGGAAGCGGCCCCGGTCCCCGGCCTCGCCGGTCACCACCTCACGCCCCTTGTCCGGGTCGGGATGATCGCTCCCCACGCCGATATTGTGGAAGCGAAAGTCGGTCAAATCGGCGCTAAAATCATCAAACCGGTGGCACTTGGCGCAGTTCGGCCCGCCCTTGTCGCGGAACAGTTCCATGCCGCGTACCTGCGCACGGGTCATGGCCGAGCGGTCGCCTGCATATTTATAGCGGTCAAACGGCGAATTGCCGGAGATCAGGGTACGCTCAAAGGCGGCGATGGCGGCGGCCACATGATCGATGGTGATGTCGCCGGTGCCAAACACCGTCTGAAAACGGCTGACATAGCCGGGAATCCCCTTTAAGGCACGGGTCACCTGCTTGAAGTTGCTGCCCATTTCGATGGGGTTGGTGATCGGTCCCTTGGCCTGTTCTTCCAGTGATGCCGCGCGCCCGTCCCAGAACTGGGTATCGCTGTATGCGGCGTTGAGGACCGTGGGGGCGCTTCTGCCGCCGGTCTGGCCGCGGATGCCAAAAGCGAACGACAGGCCGTTGCTCCACCCCAGGCGCGGGTTGTGGCAACTGGCGCAACTGATGGTGCCGTCCGCCGACAGGCGCGGATCGAAGAACAGCAGTTTCCCCAGGGCGATTTTTTCCGGGGTCTGGGGATTGTCGTCAGGAAAACGCACCGGGTCCAGACCCAGTGGCGATTCGGCGTAGTTCCCCATATCGATTTGCACAGTCCGCACGGTACCTGCCGGGTCGCTCGCAAACACCGGGCCGGGGGTGAAACAGGCCGCGACCATCAACAACAATCCGATACAGCCTGCGCCGATGCAGCCCACGCCACCCCGTACAAACCAGGTTTTCATCGCCATCTTGCCCTTAACCTACGGGGTCAGCTCACCGCCCCACTTGAGTTTGGTCCGCAACACCTCGTAGTAATTCCGTTCCGGCGAGACGATCAGGTTCAGTGGTTTTTCCGCAGCCGTCACCTCGATCACGTCGTCGGCTCGTAGCGAAAAACCCACCTGCCCGTCGAAAGTCACCATGCTGGCCTCTTCCTCACTGACCAGCCGGATTTCAATGTGGGACTTGCCGGACAGGACCACCGGCCGGTGGGTGAGCACGTGGGGCGAAATGGGGGCCAGGGTGATGACGTCGTTTTCCGGGTGCACAATCGGCCCCCCGGCGGACAGGCAATAGGCGGTGGAGCCGGTGGGGGTGGCGACGATCAGGCCGTCGGCCCGCAGGCCGGTCATGAACTGGCCGTCCACCATGATGTGCAGACGGATCATGCGGGCCAGCGTACCTTTGCTGACCACCACGTCGTTCAGGCAGTAGCTGGACGCCACCAACTCCCCCTGCCGGAGCACGCGGACCTTGAGCAGCAGCCGTTTTTCGAAGCGCACGTCGCCCTTGAACACCCGCTTCAGGGTTTCGATCATCTCGTCGCTGGGGACCTCGGTCAAAAATCCGAGGGAGCCCAGGTTGACTCCCAGCAGCGGTTTTTCAAAATCGACCAGCAGGCGGGCCACCGAAAGCAGGGTGCCGTCGCCGCCCAGCACCACAATCAAATCGGCCATTTCGGGAATATCGGACTTGCGGTGGGATGACTTTTCGCCAATGAGCTTGGCGGTCATGTTATCCATGCAGAAATCGAGACCCTGCCCGGTCAGCCACGCACACAAATCCTTCAGTACGGCGGCGGCCGCTTCATCGTTCAGCTTGGCGATAATGCCAATTTTTTTTATGGACAGTGTCATGGGTTAAGCCAGCGACTCCCTTTCCGTGCGCGATCCGTGCGCGATCCGTGCCCGCGTCCAGTCCGGAAGGTTATCCGCCAGCGGGTCTGGTGCGGGCCTTGATGGCCGCCGCCTTGCGTGCGGCCGCCTCGGCTTCGGCGATCATGCCCTTCTTTTTGTACGCGGATGCCAGGTTTTCGTGGGTGCGCACATTGTCCGGCGTCAGGGCAATGCCCGCCTCCAGGTGGAGGATGGCCTTGTCCGGATCATCCAGATCCAGGTATGCCACCCCCAGGTTGTTGTGGACCGCAGCCAGACCGGGCTGGGCGGCCGCCAGTTTTTCCCAGGTGGCCACCGCCTCGTTCAGTTTTCCATCAGCAAACTGGGCGTTCCCCAGAAACAGCCCGGCCTGCACCAGCCCCGGAGCCGCAGCGTACGCTGCGGCAAAGTTTTCCGCCGCCAGTTGCATGTTTCCCCCCCGATAGGCGATCTGCCCCAGATACATATGCGCCTGTGGCTTTTGCGGCGCACCGGGACTGGCATTTTCGACAATCAGGCCAAACCCGCGAATGGCGGCATCCAGGTCGTTCTTTTTCAGATCGGCCACCGCCCGGTCGAGCACTTCCTGCACGGTCGGAACGGGCTTGGGCGCATCCGTCACCTCCTCGGCTTTGGTGCAGGAAAACGCCAGCAGCGTCAACAATACACAGACAAACGGAACGGAACGGCGGGTCAGTTTCATGCGAATCGAAATCCCTTGCTCACACTGGCAAAAAGTCACAAAAAGAAGCTTGATAAAATCCAGCAGACCCTATCATTGCTGCCCCGTTCCGTCAAATTCCGGCCCCCTCTCCGGGTGCATCCGCCCGCTGTTGCCGCTGCCGTTCCAGGTCCAGGTCGCGGTACCGTTTGTTGGCTTCCCGAATGCCGCTTGCATACACAGCGGAAAGTTCCGCATAGGTGGCCCGATCCGCCGTTTCCGCCTGCGCTGCAAGCGCCGTATACATTTCCAGGGTGAGCGTAAATACCACCAGTTTGGCCCGCTGGGCGGACAGGTCCAGATGAAACAGCACCCGGGTGCGGGCAGAGTGGTCGAGTTCCGGCAAGGTCAGGATCGACTCCGAGAGCGCGATCCGGGCTGCCTGATCGCGCACAGCTGCGGCCATCTCTTTTTTTGCGGTAACAAGCGCGTGCGTCAGCGCGGCGCGATCCCCCCAGGGGTCGGCAGACAGGATCAGGCTGTTTTCTGCACGGGCCGCTTCAAAGTGCGCGTCCACGCTGACCTCCAGCGCTGTAAGCTGCACCAGCGCCCGCTCGTATGCCTTGCCGTCGTGACTACAGGCGCTGACAAGCAGCACCACAAACAGCGCCAGGCATAGCCGGTTCACCAAGGGTCAGGGCAGCCGTCTGGCCCCGTCCGGGTCCATGCGGGACAGGGTGACCGTGGCACTGGATCCGGCATCGGCAAATGCAGCCAGCATGGCCTTTCCAATCGATTTTGCCTTGCCGCCGTCAGCCGTTACGGCAAACACCGAAGCCCCCGCGCCGCTGATGGAGCAGCCCAGGGCGCCCGCCTTGAGGGCCGCCTGTTTTACCCTGGAAAACCCGGCAATCAGTTCCGCCCGTTGCGGTTCGATCACCCGGTCATCAATGGCCTGTCCAAAGGCGACTGCATCGTTGCGGCCCACTGCGGCCACCATGCTGCAGGCCGCGCCCATGTTGTGCACAAAGTCGGGCACGGACACGGTATCGGCCAGTTTGCCCCGGGAAGTACGGGTCAGCACCTTCACCTCCGGGGTCACCACCACCACGTGCACGGCATCGATGACCCCCAGCGGCCAGGCCACGCCCATGCTGGTATGGCAGGCCACCACGCCGCCAAACAGGGAAGCCCCCAGATTGTCCAGAAACAGACCGCCGGAAACGTGTTGTTCTCCGGCAATACAGGCGGGCATGAGCGCTTCCTTGGTAAAGCGCATTTTCAGCAGGGCGTTTACCGCGTAGGCCCCGGCTACCGCCGATGCGGCACTGCTGCCCAGCCCGGTGCCGGGAATGCCTTTTTCGATGGACAGCGCCACGCCGCGGGTTTCCCCGGCCATGGACAACACATGGGCGGCGGCAATGCCTGCGGTATTTTCTTTCGGGTCGGTGGGCAGTGAGCCGTCCCCCCCGGTGATGGCGTCAATGTGTACCCCGGACGCATCGGTCCATGCGGCGCGGACGGTATCTCCGGGGCCGGTAATGGCCATGCCCAGTACATCGAACCCCGGCCCCACGTTGCCGACGGATGCGGGCACAAACACCTGGACCACGGCGATTTACGCCTTTTTCCGGAAGTAGTCGTCGAGTTCGGATGCCACCATGGCGTAGTTCACCGAGATGTTATAGGTCATGATGGAGGCGAAATTTTTGAAGACCACAAAGTGGCGGGTCTGGCCGTCGGCCTCATCATAGGAGACCATCGCCACCTTGGCATCCGCACTCACCCGGTCAAATTCCGGTGCCAGAATCCCTGCGGCGATCAGCCGGGAAAGGGGCATCTTCTTTTTGTGGCCGCCGTTAAAGCGGGCCGCCTGTTCGGACGTCAGGGTCACCTCGGCCTTGAGCGGCTCCCCCCGTTTCCAGCCGTGTATCTTGAGATAGTTGGCGATGCTGCCCGCCACATCGGCGTGGGATTTCCAGATGTCACGCCGTCCGTCGCCGTCAAAATCGACCGCATAGGCGCGAAAACTGCTGGGCATGAACTGGGGCATGCCCAGGGCTCCGGCGTAACTGCCGTCAAAGGTGAACGGATCGACCCCTTCTTCCCGGCACAGGAGCATGTACTGCACCAGTTCCTTGCGGAAAAATGTGCGTCGGCGCGGATAGAGGGCAAACGCGGAATTCAGCACGTCAAACGCCCGGTAGCCGCCGGAGACGGAGCCGAACTTGGTTTCGATCCCCATAATGGCGGCCACCACCGTGGACGGCACCCCCGATTCCACCTCCACCGCCCTGAGCAGGTCGTGATTTTCGCTCAGATACGTCTCGCCAAGTTTGTGAACCCGGGGCGAGATGAACAACCCGCGGTATTCGTGATACGGCTTGGCCTCCGCCGGTTTTTCGAAGATTTTGACGATCTTCTGGTGCAGTTCCACCTTCCGGAACCAGCCTAACAGCTGATCCCGTTTGAAATTGTGATCGTGCTCCAGGGTATCGAGCAGTGCCTGGTATTCCGGGCTCTCCAGGTGGCTGCCGATGGCCACGCCCTTGCCCGCCCAGGTGGCGCCCGCCATGATCAGCGTGACCCCCGCAGCAAGGCAAAAGGCCGCGGCGGCAATAGATGTACGCGCCGCAATGCGGCGGATGGATCGTGTGGTGTAACGACGCACGGTAAACCTCTCCAAAGTCATTTTTTCGGGAAAATCCCCGCCCGGATATCTTTTCGGTCATTACCGGCCGGTTCCCAACCGCGAATTATACAGGGATCGCCCCCGGGGCTCCCAGTCTCTTCGTCAATTATGATCATTTAAAATGTGATGGGCCGCCCCGAACCCGTGCCCGGTAATGAAGCGGACAAAGTTATCCCCCACCAGCGGACCCACGGCATACAGCCCCGGCATGGCGGTTTGAAAGGTGAACGGATCCACCTTGATCCGGTCGGTGGCATCCGCTATGTCCTGTTCCAGAAAAGACAGATCCGGGCGACTGCCGATCAGGACCGCCACCTGCTCCACCTTGCGGGTGATGTCCCCGTCGGGACCTGCAAGCAGACAGGTGCCGTCCGCTTCCACGTGCGTCAGGCGGGTACGCGGCAGCGGCTCGTAGCCGGTGGCTTTTTTGCCCCGCATCTGGTCGGCAAGCGCCCGGTACTCCGGGTAGATGCCTGGCAGCAGGCCGTCCATGGGGGTGGCTTCGGGATCGTCGATAAAAACATGCACCACCTTGCGTCCGGCGGACCTTGCGGCAAGCACCGCATCGGCGGCGGACAGGCCGGCTCCCACGATCAGCAGGTCACCCGTGCCTTTTTCCGGCGTGCGGTGGGTAACATTCGGCAGCGACTCTCCCGGTATATCCAGCCGCTTCGGCACGTCGTACATGCCCACAGCCAGCACCAGTTTGCGGCACGCAACCTGCGCAGCGCCGCCGTCCGGGTCGGTCATGGACACCTCCCAGCCGCCTTCGACCGGACCCGCTTTTGTCACCCGGACGCCGCTGCGAAAACGGTCTGACAGCTGCGCCCGCCGGACAAAATCGGCGTAATACTCGGCCACCTTGTCCCGGCTGATGCGGGCGTTGGGATCGATCCATTTGCGCCGGCGGCGCGCCCATTCAAACAGGGACCAGCCGGGCAACTCCAGCCAGCTTGCGGGGCTCAGGCTCAACATGCCTTTGGGCATCCGTTGCCAGCTTCCTCCCGGCGCATCCCCTCCCAGCACCAGATGGGAAACGGCCCTTTTCGGGTCATGCCGCATGTCCAGGCAAGTGGGGAGCACCCGATTGGAGTCGGCCCCCGGATGGTGCAGGGCATCCAGCAGCAGCGACACCGGATTGTCGGAACGGCCGGAAAGACCGGCACACAGGAAGTGCAAATCCCGCGCAATCAACGACCCCTTGCCCTGGCGCAGGCGGGCGTCCAGTCCGGCATCCGGGTGGCCGCCCTTGTAGTACGGCCACCAGCCCGAAAGGATGAAGGAAGTGACAATGCCCACGGGGCCGTTGCCAATCACGACCACATCGACGGAATCCGGAACGGGATGCAACCTGAGACTCTCCTTAACCTGAGCGGAACCCTTTTCGCCCGTTACCTGAACAATATCACGGCAGCGACACCGTAATCACGGCAACGACGGTACGGGACCTGCCAGCGCACTTTCCAGATACCCGATCAGCCGCTCCCGGTTTGCCGCAGGCAACCGCACAAACGCATCGATATGCCCGCCGCCCGGCACCCGCCACAGGGTCTTCGGCTCGCTGGCGGCGGCAAACAGCCGCTCGCTGTGACGGGGCGACACCACCGCATCGGCATCGCCATGAATCAGCAGCACCGGCACCGGCGCGATCTTTTCCATTTGCGGCAACGCACTGTAGCGGTTCGGCATCAAAAACGACAGCGGCCACTGGAGCGGCCAGGTAAGAAAAAAGTCCCCCAACTTCTCCCGGGTAATGCTGCGGTAGCTGGAAAAGCTACTTTCCAGCACCAGCGCGCGGATGCCGCCTTTGTCTGCATGGGCCACCGTATAGGCGCTGATGGAAGCGCCGATGCTCTGGCCCAGCACCACCAGCCGGGAGGCATCCACATCGGGACGTGCGCGAACGTACGCCAGCGCCGCCGCTGCGTCTTTATGAACGCCGTTCAATTTAGCCTTTCCGCCCGAGCGGCCAAACCCCCGGTAGTCGAACAAAAACACATTGTAGCCCCGTTCCGGCAGCCAGAACACGCTGCCTAAATGGGTGCTGATGTTCTGGGCGTTGCCGTGGTAGAACAGTACCGTGGCGGCGGGCTCCCCGTGGGCCGGGAGAAACCAGCCGTGCAGACGGGTGCCGTCGGCGCTGGCAAAAAATACGTCCTCATAGGCCAGACCCACGATTTTCGGACTGGTCACGAGCTGTTTTTCCGGGAAAAACAGCAGCGAACTGCATCCGGGCAGGGTCGCCAGAAACAGCACCAGCACGGCGGCTTTTAATCGAAATGCACCCATCACGCCATCTCCCTACCAGTAGCCGTGGAGTTCCACCCGCCTTTCCACCCCGTCCGCAAACGGTGCATCGGTTTCCGACACGGAAAAGCGCACGGCCAGGTTTCGCCCCAGGGCGACGCGGCTCTGCACGGAAAAGCTTTGCGCCTCGTACTGCTCTCCCCACCCGTAGCCGGTGTAACGGGCAAAGGCGTGCAGTTTCCAAAAGCCGGTGAGCGTGGCCACCAGCCCCACCTGCCCGCCGCCGCCCAGCGCGTGGTTGCGGTCAAACCCGGTGCCCCAGTTGGCGTCGATATCGGCAAACAGATAGTAGACTTCCCTGTTGATCAGCGACGACGACAGCGCAATGCCGGGGCCAAAATTAAAATTAAAGGCGCCGCAACCGGTGCAATCTCCCGTCTGCCGGGATTGCCATTCGGCGCTGATTTTCCAGGAGCGCGACTTGAAAAACCCGTCCCACGGCGAGATGGACAGAATATCCAGAAATTTCAGCCGGGACAATTCTACCCGGTCGTCGTCCGTATAGTGCCGGACCTCCACCACAAACACCTCCAGCTGGCTGTTCGGCTGATAGCCTGGATCGGTATCGAGCAGGTCGTGATAGGCGGCCCGGTAGCCCAGTTGGTAAAACGCCGCCCCGTCCCGCTCGCCGCCGCCTATGGAGGTGCGTTCGGTGCGATGCCCCTGATCGGGACGCACGGCGGGCGTGGGCACCTGCATGTCGGTCGCGGGCGTGTCCAGTTCCGCACGGGCGGTCAACACCCGGTGCTTGCGTTCTTTGATGCCGTCCCCCCCCTTTTTTTTGCGATCCGCCTCCAGATAGAGCAGGTAGTCGTAGGCCAGATCAAGCACCCGTGCCCGATACGCCGGACCCGCAGTCAGGTCATCCGGCGTCTGGCGCCCGGTGGCAATCCGCACGGCCGCTCGCACCTCCTGTTTGGGCATAAGCTGTTGTCGATGGCGGATGATACTGCTGCGGGACGGGCGAAATTCGGTATCCGCCACCAGCCCCGGCTGCTTTGTCACCACCCGCAAGGTATCGGTGGGCAACACCCAGCCGACAAAGCCGGAGGTCAAATTCAGTTCCGGATCGGCCACTTCCAGCAAAGAAAGGATGTGGTAGGAGCAGTTTTCCTTGATGAAGTAGTAGCGAAAAAAAGTCGGTCCCAACTCCCATGCGTGCATGAGCACCAGATCGATCTGTTTTTTGGAAAAATTCAGCCGGTATTCCCACAGGTCACGATTTTCAATCTCCCCGTAGGCCTGCACCTTGGCATAGAACGGTAACAGCGAAAAGCGGCCCGGAAAGAACCCGAAAAGCCCTTTTAAGGCATAAAAACTGTCGTCGCCGTCCGGCACCTCGGCGGCATAGTTGAGGGCATAGTCCAGCAGGGACGGCTTGTCGCCGTTGTCCAGCCGGATCAGCGTGTGACCGAACATGGACGGCGGGCTGTTCAGATAGGCCGACGGAAACACCAGGGTCAGGTGCGCCGGGTTGAGCGCCTCCTGCCACTGTTCAAAGCGCGGGCACGGCTGCTGTGGCAGGCGGGCGGAGTCAAACCCCAACACCTCGTTCAGCCAGGCATAGCGGGCCACAAACCGGCATTGGGGATGCTGCACCCCCGCTTCTGCCGGGGGCGCGTCAAAAAAGGCTTTCAGGGTGGCGGCAAGTTCGGCGGCGGGATCGGTCTTGCCGTTCCGGGCATTAAAAAAATCGTCCCCGTCCACCTCGCTTTTGTAACCAAAAAGCGCACGGGGCCGATAGTGCACCAGGCGCAGCCACTGTTTGTGTGCGGACAGTTTTTGCCCATGGGCCTTCTCCACCAGTTCTGTCAGATAGGCGGGGTCGGTGGGCGGCTCTGCCGCAAACGGCTTTTCCGGGGCAAAAAACACGATGGCAAGGCACACCAGCGCGCCCGCGCGGGCACACCAGGGACGCAAGCGAAGCTTGGCGGACACAGCCATGGCAACAAGACGAAACAAGGGGTCAATCCGGGGGAGAGGGGTAGCGGCTCAAACAAAAACGGCCCCCGATGCACGCACCGGGGGCCGTTATAACCGGATAAGACCTTAGGCCACGTAACGTGACAGGGTCAGATCGGCGCTCATTTCACGATCCAGGTTGGCCAGGAACGCATCCGACGTCATATCGGCGGCATCCACCAGCTGTGCAAACCGCTCACGGATGAAGACGCTGAAGGCGGCCTTGTCGGCCTCTTCCACACCCATCAGGGTGGCCAGCGCATCCAGGTACTCACCGTGGCCTGCAGCCATATCCTGTTTCAGCTGCTCGAAGTTCACCTCGGTGTACAGAGCACGTTCATGCTCCTTCATCACCACGGCATCCTGCTGGCACCCGATGGTACCGGTGGAAATACCGAACAGCTGATTGGCAAAAGAGCCGTTGGTGGTGGCGGCCAGAGTCTGCGGAAGTACGCCACTCTGCCCTTCAAAAATGATGGTGCCCAAGCCGCAGCCCGCCCCGCTTGCCGCTGCAAATGCATTCCCCGCAGGCAGTGCCGCAAACGCCACAACCGCTGCTGCCAAAACCAGTTTCTTCATCATCAACCTCCTTGTGAATTGAACATGGCGGCTATCAAAAGCCACCCTCCCGAACTCCATCCAAACCTGCACTAAAGCACTCCCTGTGTACACGCATCGGCCAGAAACTGCCGGGTGGTTGACCGGAAGGCATCCACCTCTCCAAGGGTGAGCCGATTCACCCGGGAAGCCAAAACCCACGGCAGCCAGACACCGACCTTGCGCTCGATTTCGTATTTGTACTCCTTTTTCAACACGTTATCAACGTACAAAAGGCAAATTTTCCGATATCCGCCGTGGCCGCTACAGGTGGACCACAAGGTAAAGGCGGGCAAGGCGCGCGTTACCCGAACGCCACCTGTTCCTTAAGCACCACCATTTGCGGCGGCGGAAAGCCGTTGAAGCGGCTGGCATAGACAGTGGTGTAGGCACCGGTGTTGGGGATATAGACGAAATCGCCTGCCGCAAGGTCCTGCGGCAACATTTTTTCGCCAAACAACAGGTCGGCGGTATCGCAAGAGGGGCCGGCCACGGTGGTGGGAATGGCCGTGCCTGTCCGGTCGCAAAACAGCTCGTAATCAAATTTTTCCAGGGTTTCGGCCAGGCCGGTAAACGCGCCCACGTCCAGATAGATCCAGCGCCGCCCTTTGCGGGTGGCGATGCCCACCACGCGGGTCACCATCCAGCAGGAATCGCCCACCAGATAGCGCCCCGGCTCCGCCATCACCGAAATTTCGGGGGCCAGGCCCGCAAGCGATTTTTGCATCGTCTGGCCAATATTTTCGATGCCGGGCATGGGCCGGGTGTGCTGCACCGGAAAACCACCCCCCAGATTCAGCAGATCGGGGGCAAGCCCGGCTTGCTGCATGCGGGAAAATAGCAGACGGGCACTCTCTATCCCCGCATGCCAGTTATCCTGCGCCCGGCACTGGGAGCCCACATGAAAGGTGAGACCGGTCAGCCGCAGACCTTTGGCGGCGCAGTGGTCGATGATCTCGATCGCCTCCGAAGTGGATGCGCCAAACTTGCCGGTCAACGGCCAGTCCGAGCCGGAGTTGGCCACCTCCAGCCGCAGACACATTTTTATATCCGAAGGAATGGCGGCGATTTTTTCCACTTCGTCCAGATCGTCCACCACCATGGTGGTGACGCCCCGCGCCCACGCGTCCGCAATCGCCGGGGCGGGTTTGACCGGGTTGGAAAAGATCACCTCGTCCGTGTTCACCCCCGCCTGATCCAGCAGATCCAGCTCAAAAATGGAGGCAATCTCGAAGCGCACGTCCAAACCGTGCAGGCGGGCAAGGATGCGTGGGTCCGGGTTGGCCTTCATGGCGTAGAACAGGGCCACGCCCGGCAGCGCCTTTCGAAAGCGCGTGACCTTGCGGTCGATCACCGCCGGGTCGTGCAGCAGGTACGGGGTGGGGCCAACATATTTTTCCGCATGGGCCTGCACCCGTGCAAGCGAAATGGGGGGCGGCTCATACGCCATGGCCGGGCCGTGGGGCACTGACTACTCCAGCACGGCCCCGCGGGCGGCGTTGGTCACCAGCTTCCGATAGCGGCCCAGCCAGCCACGGATCACCTTGGGGGGCGGCTGTTTCCACTTTTTTTTGCGGGCGGCAAGCGCGTCGTCGGCAACATCCACGTTCAGGGTGTAGGCGTCCATGTCGATAACGATTCGATCGCCATTTTCCAACAGACCGATGGGGCCGCCCTCGGCGGCTTCCGGCGAAATATGGCCGATGCAACCGCCCCGGGTGGCGCCGGAAAAACGGCCATCGGTAATCAGCGCCACGGACTCCCCCAGACCCATACCGGCAATGGCGCTGGTGGGGGACAGCATCTCCTGCATGCCGGGGCCGCCCTTGGGGCCTTCGTAGCGGATGACCACCACATGCCCGGCTTTTACGTCGCCATCTAAAATCCCGGCCATGGCCGCATCCTGCGAGTCGTAGCAGATGGCTTCCCCGGAAAATTTGCGCATGGAATCGGCCACGGCGGCGGTCTTGATCACCGCCCCGTCCGGTGCCAGATTGCCAAACAGGATGGCAAGGCCGCCGGTCTCCGAGAACGGATCGTCGGCCTTGTGGATGATGAGTTGATCCTTGATCTCGGCGTCGGCGATATTTTCGCCGATGGTCTTACCCGTTACCGTAAGGCATTCCGTATGCAGCGCTTTCGGGTTTCTTTTGAGCACCTCGTGCATGATGGCAGGCACCCCGCCCGCCCGGCCCACATCCTCAATGTGCACGGTGGAAAGCGCGGGTGACACCTTGCACAGGTGGGCCACCTGCGCAGACAGCTCGTTGATGCGCGACAGGGGGTATTCCACCCCGGCCTCGTGGGCGATGGCGATGGTGTGCAGCACCGTGTTGGTGGAGCCGCCCATGGCCATGTCGAGCACGAAGGCATTGTCGATGGCGCGTTTGTCCACCAGATCGCGGATGGTGGGCGTACCGGCCTTGGCCAGCTCCACCACCCGGCGGGCGGCGGTACGCACCAGTTCGCGCCGCGCATCGCTGGTGGCAAGCAGGGTGCCGTTGCCGGGGAAGGCAATGCCCATGGCTTCCATCAGGCAGTTCATGGAGTTGGCGGTAAACATGCCAGAACAGCTGCCGCATGTGGGGCACGCCTTGTCCTCGATCTCCTTAAGCCGCTTCTCGTCAATCTTGCCCGCCTTGAACTGACCCACCGCCTCAAAGGCGGAGGCCAGGTCCACCGGGGTGCCGTCGTCCAGTTTGCCCGCTTCCATCGCCCCGCCGGAGACGAACACCGTGGGCACGTCCACCCGCAAGGCTCCCATGATCATGCCGGGCACGATCTTGTCACAGTTGGGGATGCAGATCATGGCGTCCAGCTTGTGGGCCATCATGACGGTTTCCACGCAGTCGGCAATCAGCTCGCGGGAGGGGAGCGAATAGAGCATGCCGGAATGGCCCATGGCGATGCCGTCGTCCACGCCGATGGTGTTGAACTCGAACGGCACGCCGCCCGCCGCCCGGATCTCTTCTTTAACAATGCGGCCAAACTCCTGCAGGTGCACGTGGCCGGGGATGATGTCGATATAGGAGTTGCAGACGCCGATGAACGGCTTGTCCATATCGGCATCGGAGATGCCGCAGGCTTTCAGCAGGGAGCGGTGCGGTGCCCGCTCGAAACCGCTTTTTATTTCATTGCTGCGCATGATGTTCCCCTAGAAAATAAAACCGGCGTCAAACCCTTGTTTGAGGGGTCTGACGCCGGAAGCGTTGCAAACTTGCCGCTGGCGTCAGCCCTCGTTTTTGTACCGGTCCATGCACTCGCGGATAACCTTTCTGGCTGCTTCCGCATCACCCCAGCCCTTGGTATCCACCTTCTTGTTCTCCAGGTCTTTGTATACCTGAAAGAAGTGCTCGATCTCCTTGAGGATGTGGGGCTTGATGCCGGACATGTCGTGCACGTCGGCAAAGCGCGGATCGTCGCACGGCACGCACAGGATTTTTTCGTCGTTGTCGCCACCGTCCACCATGTACAACAGTCCCACGGGGCGGGCCTCGATCACGCAGCCGGGGAAGGTGGGCCAACTGGTGACCACCATGGCGTCCAACGCGTCGCCGTCCTCGCCTAACGTCTGGTTGATGTAGCCGTACTCGGTGGGGTAGTGCACGGCGGAATAGAGCACCCGGTCGAGCTTGAAGACGCCGTATTCCTTGTCGTATTCATACTTGTTGTTGGAGCCGGTGCATATCTCGATGATCGCGTTGATGTAGCTCAAGTCGTCGGCGCCCGCAGGCAGGTTATCCAGACCCATAATCGAAAATCCTTACAAAGGCCCGCTCAAGCGGGTAAAAAAACACTAAAAAAAACAAAGAGGAGAAGTATACCGCGCGCACGATTTGCGGCGCAAACAGGGGGGTTAGTCTCCGGCGAAGATCAGCACCCGGTGGTTGCCGGTATCGGTGACGAACAGGCGCTTGCCGTGCACGAACACCCCGGTGGGGTCGTCCAGGGTACGGTCGGACGGCTCCGTGTCGGAACCGCCGACCTGATCGTCATCGTCAGCGGCCACATGGGTAAAGTCGGCCTGCCCCAGCACGATATCGGCGGCGGTGCCGCTGATGGTGGGAATGCTGTTCCAGCCCAGCACCCGGTTGTTGCCGGTATCGGCCACATACAACTCGGTGCCGTTGGAATGCACCGCCGTGGGGCCGTTTAAAGTGGCGGCGGACACGCCTCCGAAATTGGCGGCAGCGCCGGTAAAATCAACCTGCCCCAGCACCACATCGGCGGGCTGGGCGAAGGTGTCGGGGAAGGTTTCCCAGATCAGCACCCGGTTGTTGCCGGTATCGGCCACGATCAGCAAAATGCCGTCGCTCCAGATGCCGACAGGGCCGTTTAAGGTGGTGGCGTCCGGGGTGTCGGGGCCTGCGCCGTCGTGGTCAATGTCGTTGGCAATGCATTCGATCATTTCATCCTGCCCCAGCGCCAGGTCGGGCGGGACGGCGTTTGCCGCGGGCACCGTGTCCCAGAGCAGCACCCGGTTATGGGCGGTGTCGGCCAGCAGCACCTCGGTGTTGCCGACAAAGTCGAAGGCAAAGACCGATTTGGGGGTATCCAGCAACGGTTCATCACTTACATTGGCGCAGTCTCCGGTTTCCACCGTATCCATATCCACCACACCCAGGGCAAAGTCTGCGGCCACCTGATCGCTGGTGGGCAGCCCGCTCCAGATCAGCCCCCGCTGGTTGCCCCCGTCAGAGACGAACAGTTGAAAACCGGCGGCGGAAACCGCTGCGGGCACATTCAGGGTGATATCGCTGGTGCCCAGGCTGTTGGTGGCAAAGTCGGCCTGGCCCAGCACAAAGTCTGCCGCCGCGCCGCTCACGATGGGCACGGTGTCGTACCCCAGCACCCGGTTGTTGGTCTTGTCGGCAATGTACAGCACCCCCTGGTCAATCGCCACGGAACCGGTGGGGCTCCACAGGGAGCTATCGGAAGGCGTGGAGCCGCCATCCTGATTATGTTCCTGACTGACAAAGTCGGGCTGGCCGATCACCAGGACGGCCCGTTCAAAGTCGGTAAGGCCCACGGCAAACTGATCCCCGCCGCCATCGCCGCCCACGCAGCCGGAAAGCAATCCGGCCAGCATCAACGGCACGGTACAAACGGCAATGCGTTGCGCTACTGTTTTGCCATGCACGGTCATACGGCCCATCCTTACGGTGTTCATCTGCAATCCCGTTGGTGGGCGCAAACCGTTACTATATCACGCGATGGATTCCCTTCGGCCCATAATGCCCTGCCCTGGAGGTTTGTCATGCACACCGTGATCTACGGCACCGGTGCCGTGGGTGGCTACTACGGCGGACGGCTGCTTGCGGGCGGAGCGGATGTAACGTTCGTCGCCCGGGGCACGCAGCTTGCCGCCCTGCAAACAGACGGTATTCGGATCTTAAGCGTGGATGGGGATTTTGCTGGAAAAGTCACCGCAGTCGGCAGCTTAAAAGAGGCCCGCCCCGCCGATCTGGTGCTGTGCTGCGTGAAGGCGGGCGATACAAAAAGTGCCGCCGCAGACCTGGCCCGCCATCTGCCAAAAAAGGCGCTGGTGGTGTCGTTCCAGAACGGCGTGGAAAATTTAGGAATACTGGCGGAGGCGCTGGGGGCCGAACGGGTGCTGGCCGCCACCCTGTTCATCGGCGCACGGGTGGAGCGCCCCGGCGTGATCCGCCACAGCGCCGCCGGGTTCGTGCGGCTGGGGCACTACCCGGAAGGCACGTCGCCACAGGCGCAAGCCGTGGTGAAGCACCTCAAAAATCATGGGATAAACGTGACGGAAAGCCCCCGCATTCGCACCGACTTGTGGAAAAAGCTGCTGTGGAACGGGGGCTTCAACGGCCCGTCCGCCCTGTCCGGCAAAACCGTCGGGCAGATGCTGGCCGATGATGCCGTTTCGACCCAAATGCAGGCGCTCATTGATGAGGCCGCCGCGGCGGGACGTGCCGCAGGAGTCGATCTGCCGGACGGGATTGAAGCGACCACCTTCGGCCAGACGCAAAACCTGGACGATTTTAAAACGTCGATGCTGCAAGACGTGGAGGCCGGTCGCGCCATCGAAAACGATGCGTTTTATGGTTGTGTGATCCGCACGGGAAAGAGGTACGGCGTAGACACGCCGGTCACCCACGCGGTGCATGACGAACTGGCCCGGCGCTACCCGGCCTGAGTAGCTTATTCGGCCAGCATCTCGTTTTCGCTCTTTTGCGGGCGGGCCATCAGATCGGCCAGCGCATCCCCCGGGGAAACCCCCTCGAACAGCACCCGGTGCACCTGCTCCACGATGGGCATGTCCACCCCCATGCGGGCCGCAAGCTTGTGCGCCCCGGCGGTGGTCTTCACCCCTTCGGCCACCATGTTCATCTCGGACAGGATCTGCTCCAGGCTTTTGCCCTGCCCCAACGCAATGCCCACCTGCCGGTTGCGGGACAGGCCGCCGGTGCAGGTCAGCACCAGATCGCCCACCCCGGCCAGGCCGGAAAAGGTGGATGCCTGCGCCCCCATGGCCAACCCCAGCCGGGTGATTTCCGTCAGGCCGCGGGTGATCAGCACCGCCTGGGTGTTGTACCCCAGCCCCAGCCCCTCTACCGCGCCCGCCGCCAGCGCCACCACGTTCTTGAGGGCGCCGCCCAACTGGGTGCCTACGGGATCGCTGTTGGTATAGACCCGGAACTGCTCCGAGGCAAACAGGGCTTGTACCCGGCTGGTGACGGACTCATCTTCACCCGCCACCGCCACCGCCGTGGGCATGCCATGGACCACTTCTTTGGCGAAACTGGGACCGGAAAGCACCGTCAGCCGCCCATCCCCATCCGGCAGCCATTCGGCCATGACTTCGGTCATGAGCCTGAGGGAGGACTCCTCAATGCCCTTGGTGGCGCTGACGATTGGCACACCCGCCCCCAGTTGCTTTGCGATCTGACCAAACACCTTGCCGGTAAACTGGGACGGCACCACCCACACCAGCATGTCGTCAGCCTGCTTCACCGCCCCGGCCATATCGGTGGTGGCGGTAATCCCGTCGGACAGCGTCACACCCGGCATATACACCGGGTTCTCGTGCTTGCCGTTCACCGCCTCGGCCACCTCTTCCTCCAGGCACCACAGGGTGACCCGGTGGCCGTTCCCGGCCAGCAGGTGCGCCAGGGCCGTGCCCCAGCTTCCCGCCCCCATGACCGTTACCCGTGCGTCTGAACTCACCATCCGTATCCTTAATCAAGACCTGCCGGGGCAGGCGTGCTTTCTTCCCCAATGCGCTTTGGCGTACATTGGCCGGGAGCCGCGTCCGGGGGTGCCGCTTCCGCCTGAAAAACTGTGGCGCGCCCCCATACCGGAGCTTAAGTCCAACCGGGCCATCGTCCGATGCGAGATCAGACGGGGGCAGTATAGGCGGGCAGGGCGACGCCGTCAACCGGGGAGCGCGCATAAATGATTGATTTATATGGATAAAAGCTGATTTAACGCCGTGTACGAGCCACTTTTTACAAACCTGGCATTTCTGCTGCCCGTCGTCGCCCTGTTCGGGCTGGTGGTGGGCAGCTTCATGAATGTGGTGATCTGCCGCCTGCCGAAGGGCGAATCGGTGTCTCACCCCCCGTCCCATTGCCCCAAATGCAAGCACCGGATCCGCTGGTACGAAAACATTCCCATTTTGAGTTATGTGGCCTTAAGGGGAAAATGCCGGGGCTGCAAAGCACCCATCTCGATTGAATATCCGCTGGTGGAGGCAGCCAACGCGCTGCTGTGGACCGCCCTGGCGTGGCGCTTCGGCATGAGCCCGGAACTGCCGGTCTATCTGCTGCTGGCCTCATCGCTGCTCACCATGTCGGTGATCGACCTGCACCACCAGATTTTGCCCGACCGCATTACCCTGCCCGGCATCGTCGTGGGGCTGGTCGCCTCGGCCACCCTGCTGCCGTCCGGTTTTTTTCCCTCCTTGATTGGTGTGCTGGCGGGGGGCGGGCTGTTTTTTGCCATCGCCGTGCTCTCCCGTGGCGGCATGGGCGGCGGCGACATCAAGCTGATTGCCATGATCGGTGCCTTTCTGGGCTGGCAGGCGGTGCTGTTGACCACCTTTCTTGCCGCCGTGGTGGGCGGGATGGTGGGCGTGGCCATGCTGACTTTTTTTGACAAGGATCGCAAACACGCGGTGCCGTTCGGGCCGTTTCTGTCCATGGCTGCGGTGGTCTGCATGTTGTGGGGCAGCCGCATCATCGACTGGTATCTGGAGTTGGGCGCGCCGTGATTCAGCTGTTTCGACTGGTGTTCGTATTCATGGTGCTGGCCATTGCCATTCTGGCGGTGCACCAGTGGATACGCATTGAAGCCGCGGACTACATCATCGGCTCCACCATGGATATCGCCTCGGCCGTGCATGAGTGGGAGCACTCCGGCCAGGGCACGCGCCTGCTGTTGCAACTGTTTGGCGCCGGCGCGATGATCACCATCCTGTCCAGCTACCTGCGTATTCTGCAAGGGCAAAACGTGCGCCCCACCACCTCTTCCGAAGCGCTCACGCCGCTCACCAACGCCCTGCTGGACTTAAAAAAACAGGAACAGAAGCACCTGCAGGAAAAAGGCGTCGCGGTGGCCCGGATGACCGAAATGCGCGCCGTCCATACGACCGTGCTGGACGGCATCGGCAGCGGCGTGCTGACGGTGGATGAAGGCGGGCGGGTGGTCACCTGCAACCCGGCGGCCCGTACCATCCTGGGGTGGGACAGTCAGGATCCCGAACGGCTACCGGTCACGGAGGTATTCCGGGGCAGCACCCCGGATGTGCTCGTCTCATCCACATACAAAGCGAGTGACACCCGGCGGATGGAATTTAACTGGAGCCCCGGAGGCCGACCGCACAAGGTGCTGGGTCTGTCCCTGTCAAAAATCGATACCCCGGCAGGCACCCTGAACGCGGTGCTGTTTACCGATCTGACCGAAATGACCCGCCTGAAACAACAGGTGGAGCTACGCCGCCACCTGACCCAGTTGGGAGAGGTTTCGGCCGGTATCGCCCACGAGTTCCGCAACAACATGGGCGCGGTTCTGGGGTATGCCCGCCTGATCGGGCAGGACGTGCCGAAGGATGCCCCCGCCCGGGAAGTGGTGGACGCCATGATGAACGAACTGGTCAGCATGGAAGGGCTGATCCGCGACCTGCTCGACTTCTCCCGCTCCGAGGAACCCCATCTGGACGAAGTGCCCATAGCGCCCTTGCTGGAACAGGCCGCCCTGGTCGGCAGCGCCGACTTTGACGTGGACGTGGGCGTGGGCGTCGCCACCGACCTGCCGCCCCTGATGGCCGATGAATCCCGCGTCCGGCAAAGCCTGATCAATCTGGTCAGAAATGCCTGTGAAGCGGCCCACGCAAAGACGGACGATACAGATGAAAAACCCCGGGTCATGGTGACCGCCAAGGCCGAAAAGGGGGGGGAGCGATCCGCCGATCCCGAATGGCTGGTGATCCAGGTAGCCGATAACGGCATGGGCATTTCAGCGGACCTGTCCGAAAAGATATTCCTGCCGTTCTTCACCACCCGGGAAAGCGGCACCGGCATGGGCCTGGCCTACGTGCATAAGTGCATTACCAGCCATGGAGGCGAAATCATCCTGGAGGCCACCCCCGGAGGCGGCACCACCTTCAAACTGCGGCTGCCCACGGTATTTTACCAGCAGCCGTCCGAGGCCGTAACGGAGACAAAAGTGGCATGAAAATTCTGCTGGTTGAAGACAAGGACGGCATGCGCGACATGCTCACCCGCGCCCTTTCCCGGGACGGCTATGAGGTGAGCGCCTGCGCCGACGGCATTGCCGCCACCACCGCGCTTCAGGCCGAACCGTTCGACCTGGTACTGACCGACCTGAAACTGCCCGGCAAAGACGGGTTCGAGGTATTAAAAGCGGCCAAGGAGGCTCACCCGGACCTGCCGGTGGTGGTCATGACCGCCTTCGGCTCCATTGAGTCGGCGGTCATCGCCATGAAAGGCGGCGCCTACGACTTCATCTCCAAGCCGTTCGACCCGGACCATTTGAAACTGGTGCTGGACAAGGCCACCCAGACCCACAATTTAAAAACCGAAAACCGTGTTCTCAAGCAGATGACCCGACACGGCGAGCCGCCCGAAATTATTGGCGATTCCGCCGAGCTTGAGGAAGTCAAAAATCGGGTGAAACAGGTGGCTGCGGGAGATACCACCGTGCTGTTGACCGGCGAAAGCGGGTGCGGCAAGGAAGTGTTTGCCCGCCTGGTGCACACTTCAAGCCCCCGGTCAGACGGCCCGTTTATCGCCATCAACTGCGCGGCCATCCCCGACCAGTTGCTGGAAAGTGAACTGTTCGGCCACGAAAAAGGCGCCTTTACCGGAGCCAGTTCCCGCCATGAGGGCAAGTTTGAACTGGCCAAGGGCGGCACCATTTTTCTGGATGAAATCGGCGATATGGATATGTCGCTCCAGGTCAAACTCCTGCGGGTATTGCAGGATGGCGAAGTGATGCGGGTGGGTGGCGGACACGCGATACCGCTGGATGTGCGCGTGGTGGCCGCCACCAATCAGGAACTGGTCGAGCGCATCGACGACGGCCGTTTTCGGGAAGATCTGTACTACCGCCTGGCGGCGTTTCCGATCCACGTTCCCCCACTCCGGGAGCGGCGGGGGGATATTCCGGCGCTGGCGGAACATTTCATCCAACGGTTTTCAAAGGAGCTGAACCGGCCCATAAAAGGGCTGTCCCCGGAAACCGTGGACACACTGATGTCCTACAACTGGCCAGGCAACGTGCGGGAATTGCAAAACTGCCTGGAACGCAGCGTGATTCTGGCCACCGGGGATACGCTGGATACGATCGATTTGGGTCCCGCGCGCAAACCACAAAATGCATCTGCGGACAGCGCGACGGACCCGGTTTCTCTGGACGGCCCGCTTGCCGAGGTGGCGGCGCGGGCGCAACGGCACTACGAGAGCCAGAAAATCCGTATGGTCATGAACCACACCGGGGGCAACAAGTCCAAGGCAGCGGAACTGTTGGGGGTCAGCTACAAAACCTTGCTGACCAAGATCAAGGAATACAAGATCGACCCGGTGGGATAAGACGCCCCGTTATGGCATGATGGGGGCTGGATCGGCCAACAAAGGTCTGGCCATATCAAGGGAGCGTTTACCGTTGAGCCGTCTGTTTAAACACCATTCCATCGGCGACCGCATTCTGCTGATACTCACGCTGCTGTTGGTGGCCATGTTTGTCCTGGTTATGTTTCTGCACCCGGTGTAGCCCGCCCTGCACCTGCCTGCGCATGCTCCTGCAGCGCCCGCACCACCCGCACCACGATCACCAGCCCGTATCCGAACAGCCAGGCGCTGCCCCCGGCGGTAAACAGCCCCAGTGGCACCGCCACCAGCGGGTGCCACACAGAGCCGAACGACTGGGCCGGATCCAGTGCAATCCACCCCGCATACCCCAGCAACACCATGCCGGCCAGAAAGGTGACCGCCAGGGTCATCAACATCAGGGCCACCGCCGTCCACCACACCATGAAATGGCGCGCCTGACGCCGCCGGGAGGCCGGCCCGTCGTTTATCGTCCCGCCGCTCATCGGTCCGACTTCTTTTCCGCCTCGGCGGCTGCCCATTCCCGATTCAACAGGTGCACCTTCCAGGTGACCAGGGCCGCCCCCAACAGCAGCATGAGCACCACCACCGTGATCAAGCGCACTCGCGCAGCCAACTGCTGTTCAAAGGCAGAGAGCCCGGCGTCCAGCACTCCGGCAATGTCCTCCGCCGTATCGATCTCCGCTGCGGCACCCGTCAGCCGCCGGTCGCGCACCATCTGCTCCACCGCCCCCACGTGAGTCCACGCCTGGGCCAGTTGCACCGTCAGGTCGTCCACGTTACGCCCCTGACCTCTGGCATGCTCCACCCGCTGGCGGTACTGTTCGAGCCGTCCGCCCAGCCCGGCGAAACGGATGGACAGGTCCGGAGACAAGGCACGATCCCCAGCCAGGTGCACGAGACTCATCAGGTAGGCAACAAGATCTGCTCCCTGACCGTCCGTCAACACGTACGGCGGCATGGTGGAGCCGGGTACCACGGCGGAAGGTTTGGTCAGGTGCCGGATATGCCAGTCGGCATCGTGCCCGGCCACCTCCCCTTCAAACGTCAGATCGGGTCCCAGGGTACCGCCGGTGCCACGGATGGCGTGGCACGCGGGACAGCCCTTGTCGGCAAACAGTGCCTGCCCACGCCCGGGTGAGCCGACTGGCAGCGGGGCGGAGGCTGCCGGTTTGTCCGGTGCGGCAACCGGTTCCGGTGCGGCCATCGGCATGGCGGCGGCCGTGTCAGCCTGCACCCCCAGGCTCAACAGATAGTCGGCCAGATGTGCAGCTTCCGCCTCGGTCACCATCATCGGCATGATGGAGCCGGGCACCACGGCGGCGGGGTCCAGCAGGTGGCGCACGTGCCAGTCCCGGTCCCGGTCGGCCTTTGTCCCTTCCGCGGAAAGCTCCGGCCCCACGCTGTTGCCTTCGCCATCAAGCAGGTGGCAGTTGCTACACCCTTTTTCCCCGTATATGCGTGCGCCCTCTTCCACCCCGGCAAGCGCCGGTGCGGCCATAAACAGGAGCATAAAAACGGCCAGCCGGATCAACACGAAACCCGGCCGGAGCGGACGGGCGCTCAACTGAAATGCCCCCATACGGTAAAGCCGACAAACGCCAGCACCCCGAACACCCCCACCGCCATGGCAAACGATCTGGTTTTCGGCGCCCGCTCCGGGTTGCGGTCCAGAAACGGCAGAAATACCAGCACCAGCATCACCAGACCCATGATGCCCACGCCCAGCCCCTTGGGCGCCCACGCCCCTAGTGGACGAAAGTACTCGGCGAATTTTAAAAACTGGTAGGCCGCCAGAAAGTACCACTCCGGCTTGATGTGGGCCGGGGTGGAGAACGGGTCGGCCTGATCCAGCATGGGCGCGGGGCTGACCACCACCAGCACGGCCAGCAGCGCCATGACCAGCAGGGCGGCGGCCACTTCCTTGAGCAGGTGGTGGGGCCAGAACGGGATGGCGCCCGGCACGTCTTCCTCCGGGTCCAGCAGGTCCCGGGCCGAGATGACCCCCACCGGCTCGTCGCCGTCGGTCACCACCAAGTGACGTACATGGTGCTCGAGCATTGCGGAGTTTGCCCGGCGTAGCGGCTCACGGGCATCGATGGTGAGCATCGGAAAGCTCATGATGTCGCCCACGGTCAGCGTATCGATGGGGGCATCGGACAGCACCTGGCCAGCCAGATCGGTGCCGGTGATGATGCCGACGAACGCCTCCTCATGCTTGACCAGCAGGCTGCGGATGCGCAATCTGCGCATCAACCGGGCTGCGTCACGCAAGGTGCAGGACGGCGGCACCGAGGCCGGATCGTGGCTCATGATGTCGCCGACTGTCAGGATACCCACGGCATCAACCTACAACGGGCCCGAAATGCCCAGCCGCCGCACCATCAGAAAGTGCATCCCCAACAGCACCATCATGACCAGCGGCATGAGCACCACGTGGAAGGCGAAGAAGCGGGTCAGCGCCAGTTGCCCGACCATATCGCCCCCTTTCAGAAAATAGACGATATATTCGCCCACATACGGGATGGCGCCGGGGATTTCGGCCCCCACCACCGTGGCCCAGTACGACAGTTCGTTCCACGGCAACAGATAGCCGGAAAAACCGAATACCAGCAGCCCGAACATGAGGCAGACGCCCACCACCCAGTTGAAATCCCGAGGGGCCTTGTAGGCGCCGTGAAAGAACACCCGCATGGCGTGGATCATCACCGTGATCATGATCAGGTTGGCGCTCCAGTGGTGAAAGCCGCGCACCAGCCAGCCAAACGGCACGTCGTTGGTGATGTGCACCACCGACAGGTAGGCCTGCTCCACCGTGGGCCGGTAATAGAGCAACAGCCCCACCCCGGTGACCACCTGAATCATGAAAATCAGGAAGGTGATGCCGCCAAAGCAGAACCACAGGTTCACATGGGGCGGCACCGGCTTTTTGAGCGCGCGGGAAAGGGCGGTGCGAAAATCCAGCCGCTCGTCCAGTTCACCGTACAGGGCACCGGTAAACAGGGAAACAATGTTCAGGACGGCGCGGGCGCCTTCGCCTCTCAGGGCCGCATCCGACCCCGGTTTCTTTTTTTTGAACCAGCTCAACTGACCAGCACCGTATCGCCCGACACGCGCACGTCGTAGCGCTTTAACGGCGCGGGCGCGGGCCCGGAAATCACGCCGCCGTTGCGATCGAAACGCGACGCGTGGCACGGGCAGGCCATGTTGTCGGTATCCGGCTCCCGGTTGACCAGGCAACCCAGATGGGTACACACCAGCCCCAGGGCGTATATCGCCCCTTCATAGCGGAACACGCCCACGGGGGCGCCTTCTACCAGCACCCGCACCATCGGTTGATTGTCCAGATCGGCCAGCGCAAACGACACCGAGCGTTCGCCGCCGGTGCTGGTGCCTTCCGGGTGGGGCCACATGTAGCGCCCGGCCACATACCCCGTGCCCAGGGTGGCGGCGGAGACCCACAGCCCCATGCTCATGTTGAGCATCCGGTGCATGAACTTGCGCCGGGTGGCGTCGGACAGGTCCCCCCCCGTCGCTTCAGGAAGTGGCTCTCCGGTCACTTTTTCTCCGGTTTCCACCATTTGGGCGCAACAGCCGTGTCCTTGAACGACATCAAGTACTCCACGATGGCGGCAATTTCCGCCTCTTTCAGGCGGGGCTTGGGCATGATGGATCCGGGGTTCACGCTTTTGGGATCGGTAATATACTTGGTCATGCGCGCAGCATCGCTCCACGATACGATGCTTTGCATCGGCGGCCCCATCTTGCCGCCCTTGCCGTTTAAGCTATGGCAGGTCAGGCAGCCCTTGCGCTCGATCAACATCTTGGCATTGGGACCGGCAAAGGCCGGAGCCGCTGCCCACAGCAGCAGACCCGTGAACAAACAAACAAACAGTCCGGATTGAAAGCGCATCCTGATAATCTCCGAAAAAAAACAAAATTCAAACCGGGCCTATTATGCACCCGTTGGCGCGCGCATAAAACCTTCGCGTAAATTCGTTAGAATAGCCCCCGTATCCACCCCATGCTTACAATGAATGAATCGACCCGAAAGCACCCGGCCCACACCATGACGCACCCGACTCCATACCGACGCGCCCACCCTTTTTGTACGTGGACCGTCATCGCCTTTTTTATCGTTCTTTCCGGAATCGCGCTGGCCGGAACCGCCCTGGCCGAAGAGGACTGGCGGGACCAGTTGGGAAAAATGGCCGCGCCCCCCACCACCGTGCCCGTCGGAGTGTGCGCGGCACCACCGAAAAAACTGCCCCCGGCAATGGCGCCGTCTTTCCGCTGGCTCCAGCCCCTGCCCCAGGGAGACAACCTGCTGGGCGTCTGGGGCAGCGGCCCCAAAAACGTCTGGGCGGCGGGGGATGCAGGCCGCATCGTGCACTTTGACGGCAACAAGTGGGACCTCGTCCATACCGGCATCGCCGACTATCTGGCCGGGGTGTGGGGGTCTTCCAGAAAAGACGTGTGGATCACCGGCTACAACGGCCGGGTACTGCGCTTTGACGGCAAAAAATGGTGGGACCACCCCACCGGCGTTTCCAACGATTTCAACGGCATATGGGGGTCCGGACCCAAAGATGTGTTTACCGTGGGCGATCGGGGGGTGATTTTTCACTGGGACGGATCCTGCTTCAAACGCCAGGAGAGCGGCACGGAAAACCTGTTTTTCGGCGTATGGGGCACCGGCCCGCAAGATGTGTGGGCGGTAGGCGGGCGCGGCAATATCGCCCATTACGATGGGAAAACGTGGTCCCAGGTGGATACGGGCTTTCCCGGACAAAAACTTGGCCATTTCGTCAGCGTGTGGGGCACCGGCAAGGAGGATGTGTACGTGGCCGGTATTCTGCCCGACACCCGCGCCAAAAATGCCGACGTCTACCACAACCTGCTCCACTACGACGGCAGCCGGTGGCAAACGGTGGACACACAGATAAACGGCCTGCTCAGGTGGATATGGGGCACGGGGCCGGACGATATATGGATCACCGGCGACGAGGGCGTGATGACCCACTTCGATGGCAATTCATGGACCGCCCTGCCGATACTGGACCGGCTGACCCGGCGGGGCGGATGGTCGGACCCCGGCGGTAGGTCCGTGTGGGTGGTGGGTGATGACGGGCTGATCGCGCCGCCACAAATGTGGTCGTACCCCGGCGGCAAGCCCGCGTGGGCGGTGGGTGATGACGGGCCGATCGCGAAGGCTCGATTCCTGCCGTCCATGGCGCCTCCCCCACCCAACCCGGACGGGCTGCCAAGCCCAACCCCGTTACCCACGGGCGAAACCCTTTCCGCCCTGTCAGCGAGCGGTGTCGGCGTGGGCCGGGGCGGCGGTATATTCCGCTGGGACGGAGCAGGCTGGAAAACGATTAAAACCGGTGGGTTTTCCCTGTTTTCCGTGGCGGACGACCCCACCACCCCCAATACCGCCTGGGCGGTGGGCGACTTCGGCCGGATTGTACGGATTGAAGGGGAGACGGCAACGGAGCTTTCCGGTGTGACCGGTCAGCCGTTGTGGAAGGTGGAGGTGCACCCCTACGGGAGCGTGACCGTCCGGGGGGATGCGGGCGTCATTCTGGAGCGCCCCGCCGGCAAAAAATAGGCGGCGCTTAGGGTGGCTACAGGCCGCCGCCCTCGTCGTCTCCGCCGCCGGAAAACTCTTCCAGCCAGGCCATCTGCACGGCCTCGAGCTTGCCTTCGGACGACTTGGTCGGGTCGTCGGCAAATTCCGGCAGGCTGGTGATCATTTCCTTCAGGTCGGTAAATCGCAAAGACAGGGGGTCTTTGTCCGGAAATTTCTGAATCAGCTCGATGGCAATATCGTCAAAATCGTCCCAGTGCATACCCATGGTCAGTGTCCTCCTGCTTCATCCCGGCTCATCATTATCTGCACGGTCACGTCCCCCTTTCCGGTCACCACCGCCTGACAGGCAAGGCGCGAATGGAGGCTGAGTCCGTCCGCCTGATCCAGGCGATCTTCCTCGTCCTCTTCCATATCGGACAAAAACGCCTCGCCCTCCTGAACAATTACGTGACAGGTCACGCAGGCGCAGGCGCCACCGCAATTGTGCGCCACGTCCACGCCGTTTTCCAGGGCAATGTCCAGCAGGCTGCCGGGCCTGCCGTGGTCGCCGTACGGGTAGTCGTCCGGGTCCGCCGTCACGGTGGTTCCGGACGGCAGAAAAGTGATCTTTGCCATGGGTTAAATCCGGTCCTTACGCCACTTCCGTGTCTGTTGCGGCACCCACCGGGTCCTTGCCGGTCTTTTCCACATAGTCGGACACGGCAGCCTTGATGGCATCTTCCGCCAGCACCGAGCAGTGGATTTTGACCGGCGGCAGGTTCAGCTCTTCGACGATCTCGGTGTTCTTGATCGCCATGGCCTCCTCCACCGTGCGCCCTTTCAGCCATTCCGTGGCCAGAGACGAACTGGCAATGGCCGAGCCGCAGCCGAAGGTCTTGAACTTGGCATCTTCAATCACGCCGTCGTCATTGATCTTCACCTGCAGTTTCATCACATCGCCACACTCGGGCGCGCCCACGACGCCGGTACCGACGCCCTCTTCATCCTTGCCGAACGATCCCATGTTGCGGGGATTGTTGTAGTGGTCCAGAACCTTGTCACTGTATGCCATTTTTACCTCCGAAGCCCCGCCTGCAAAACATCCAGGCAGGTTATTCTGATCTATCGGTCAGATTTTATTGTTCGTCAATCGCCCTTCCACTGCACCGTGGACAGGTCGATTCCTTCCTTGGCCATTTCGTACAGGGGCGACATGTCGCGCAGCCGCGTGACGGTCTTGCCCACATGCTCGATCACATATTCCACCTCTTCCGGGGTGGTAAAGCGCCCCAGGGAAAAGCGGATCGACGAGTGGGCCAACTCTTCCGCCACCCCCATGGCCCGGATCACGTGGGACGGCTCCAGGGTGGCCGTGGTACAGGCGGAGCCCGAGGCCAGCGCCACTTCCTTGAGGCCCATCAAAAACGACTCGCCCTCCACATAGGCAAAGCTCAAGTTCAGGTTGTGAGGCAGGCGGTGGTCGGCACTGCCGTTGACCGTCACCTCGTCGCACGCATCCAGTATGCCGGCCTGCAAGTGATCGCGCAGGGTGCCGATGCGGGCGGTGTCCTCCTCCATCAACTCGGCGCACAGGGCGCATGCCTTGCCCATGCCCACAATACCGGGCACGTTCAGGGTGCCGGAGCGCATGCCGCGCTCATGGCCGCCGCCGTCGATCTGGGCGGTCAGCCGCACCCGCGGGTTTTTGCGGCGCACATACAGGGCGCCCACGCCCTTGGGGCCGTACATTTTGTGGGCGGCCATGGCCAGCAGGTCGATGTTCATGGCGTTCACGTCCACCGGCACCTTGCCTGCGGCCTCGGAGGCGTCGGTAAAGAAAATCGTCCCGGCTTCCCGGGTAATCCGGCCGATGGCTTCCATGTCCTGAATGGTACCGATCTCGTTGTTGGCCATCATGATGGCCACTAAAATGGTATCGGGGCGGATGGCGGATTTAACGTCCTGGGGGGAGATACGCCCGTCCTTGTCCACCGGCACCTCGGTGACCTCGATGCCACGATCCCGCACCAGCCGCTTGAGCACATCCAGCACCGGGCGGCTGTCGATGGCCGACACCACCACGTGCTTGCCCTTTTCGGCATACATGTCCACCACGCCCTTGATCCCCAGGTTGATCGACTCGGTGGCGCCGCTGGTAAAGACGATCTCCCGGGCCGTGCCGCCAATCAGGCTGGCCACCTGTTTGCGGGCGGTGCCCACCGCCTCTTCTGCGTCCCAGCCAAACTGGTGGCTGCGGGCGCCCGGATGGCCGAACTGCTCGGTGAAGTATGGCATCATCGTCTCCAGCACCCGCGGGTCCATCGGAGTGGTGGACTGATAGTCCATATAAATCGGTGTTTTGATATCCATATTTTTTATGACCTTACGCGTTTTTTTATCTATTTCAGGGCAACACCCGCAACCGCCGACATGTCGTGGAGTTCCGCCACCGACATGCCCGCAAGCAGGCTGCTGATCCGCTGCTGTATGTGTTCTACGGGGGTGCGAATCGTGCATGTATCCGCCTGCATGCACGGCACGTGGGCCGCCTGCATGCAATCGGCAATGCTGATCGGCCCCTCCACGGCCTCCACCACCTCGGCGATGGAAATCTCCTCCGGTTTGCGGGACAGGGCATAGCCCCCCTTGGGGCCATTTTCGCTGACGATCAACCCGTCCCGGCAAAGGGTTTGCAGAATTTTCGCCAGCATCTCCACGGGAATGTGGTACAACTCGGCGATTTCCTTGGCATTGACCAGCCGCCGCTCGGTCAGAAATCCCATGTGGTGCATGGCCAGGAGGGCATAGTCGGTTTTTTTCGTGAGTTTGAGCACGCTTCTCCCGATCAAAATGGTCGGCGACCAAAAGGGTCGGATATAAATCTAGCACCGCTTTTCGGGTTGGTCAACCGGATTCATCCCCTGTTTTTGTCCCTTTTTCCCCGCTTCCGCGTTCATTCCAGGGGCGTAAACCACGGGCGACCCCGTACCCGGCACCACGCGCTCCCCCATACGCTTTCCATTGACAGAAAGCCCACCGGATTGGCACTATCAGAGGATATGCAAATTCTTTTTTCCTTACAAAAACATTCACTATGATGCGGTCTATACGTAAATCTGTGCTCTGGAGCCTGCCCGTTGTGGTCACGTTGCTGCTCAGCGGGTGTAGTTTTAAATGGAAGCGGGACGCCCCGGTCGAGCCGATGACACCGCCCCCGGTGCAGGAAGAGACGGCCCCGGCGGCCGCGCCCGAACCCATGCCCGATGTATCCGCACCGGTCGCGCCCACCCCGGAGCCGGCGCCGCCGCTGCCGCCCAGAGAGCCGATTACCTTTGAAGACGAAACCCCGCTGACCGCGCCCCCCGCGCCCTTACAGGTAGAAACCTACGAGGTGCTGGCGCCCGAAGGGGCCTATGTGTTCGTGCCGCGGGAGCTGACCATTTATGCGGGCGATACCGTGGTCTGGAAAAACCACAGCGGCATCGTGCACCTGTTTGCCACCATCCCCGGCTCCGACTCGTCCGGAGCCATGGAGATCGAGCCGGTGGACCTGCTGGTGGCAGGGGAAATCTCACACACCTTTAATACGCCGGGAACATTCCCGTACTTCTGCTTTATCCATAACCGGATGACCGGCCGGGTGGTGGTCCTGCCCCGATGACAACCGGGTGGCACACAGGACGTATTTTTGGCGCGGTGTTTCTCGTGCTGATCCTGGCGGGCTGTACCGCCAAGGCGGTGGAACCGGTACCGGAGTTCAACATACCCATCCCGCCCGAAGAGGGGGATCAGCCCATCGCCTTCGAGTTCATGCCCAAGGCGCCGCTGGGGTATGTCGACTGGGTGAAGGCCCTGCAAGACGGCACCATTACCCCGTTTGCCTCCATCACCGAGGGCGAGGTGGAAATGAAGTCCATCGACTTCGACGTGGTGTTTGAGGTCAAGGGCGACCTGCCGGACGTGGTCTACCCCCACCTGCCCCACACCCAATGGCTGGACTGCCGCAACTGCCACCCGAGCATCTTCAAGATGCAGGCGGGCAGCAACAACGTGACCATGCAGAAGATCGTCGAGGGCGAATTCTGCGGCCGCTGTCACGGCAAGGTGGCGTTTCCGCTGTACGACTGCGCCCGCTGCCACTCCAAACCCAAATAACCGGGAACCCCGACCATGCGGCGATATAACCGCCTGCCCCTGCTTATGGCCTGCGCCCTGACCCTGATGACAGCGGTTGGGTGCAGCAAGTCCGAACAGCCGACGGCGGGCGCCGTGGCCCCCGCCGCCCCCACATACGCCGTGGTGGAAAAGTTTGAGGTGGGCGCCCACGCCTACGTGCGCAGCCTGCATGTGGATGGGGATCGCCTGTTCGTGGGCACCTCCACCGGCGTGCTGGAGATCAACCGCGCAAGCGGCGACATGGTGCGCACCTTCACCCGCAAAGACGGCATGCGCAACAATTATGCCTTTGTGGTGCGCCGGGGGCCGGACGGCGCGATCTGGATGGGCACCAACGCCGGCGGGCTGTCTGTCTGGCGGGACAACGCCATGCACAACTACCTGCCCAAGCACGGCCTGGCCGACCTGTGGATCTATGACGTGGCGTTCCAGCCCGGCACCGTATGGCTGGCCACCTGGGACGGGGTGAACCGCATCAGCGGCGACATGGACGAGCGTAGCAACTGGACCACCCTCAACACCGAAGACGGACTGGCTAACCCGTGGGTATATGCCATTCAGATCGACCGGGAAGGGGCCGTCTGGTTCGGCACCGAAGGCGGCCTGTCCCGTTTAAAAGACGATCAGTGGACCACCTGGCTGCACCAGGACGGCATGGGCGCCGAAAACCCCGGCGGGCTGTCCAGAAGCCCCCGGTCCGGCTTTGGCTCCACCCGCGCCGACGGCACCTCCGAAGAGCCGCCCGACGACCATTCCCACGACCTCACCAATCTGACCACCAAAGACGGCAAGGGTGCGGAAACCTACAACGAAAACTATGTTTTTTCGCTGCAATTAGATACGGCGGGCTTTCTGTGGATCGGCACCTGGGGCGGCGGCATCTCCCGCTTTGACGGCAAAGAGTTCGTCAACTACTCCACCCAGGACGGCCTGGCCGGCAACGTGGTGTACGGCATCACCCAGACCGCGGACGGCGCCATGTGGTTTGCCACCAATCACGGCATCTCCCGCTTCGACGGCAGCGCCTGGAGCCGCTACACCCGCAAGGACGGCCTGATCGGAGAAGATGTCTACACCATCAAGGCCGCCGGGAACGCCATCTGGGCCGGGCAAAAAGGCGGCGTGCTGAAACTGGTACAACAACCGACCTGACCCGCCCTCCCCGCACGCCTGCTTTACAACAAACTCTGGGGGTCCACGTCCACATCCACACGGATGTTTTTCAGCCCGTCCGCCCTCGCAATCCGGTCCAGCAGCCAGTGGGTCGTCTGGCGCACCGGCCCCACCCCCGGCCCCTTGATGAGCAGGTGGCGGCGATAATTATCCCGGATTTTGCTGATCGGCGGCGGGGCCGGACCCAGCACTTCCACCCCGCCTGACAATGTGTATTTTTCCAGCAGGCGGGAAAGCGTCAGGCAGGCGGCATCCAGTCTTTTTTCCGAGCGGTCTCTCAACACCAGCCGCACCACCCGGCCTGCGGGGGGGTAGGCCAGCGCCGTACGCATTGCCAGTTCATTTTCGGCAAACGACTTGTAGTCGTGGGTCACCGCATGCCGGATCGCCGGGTGATCCGGGTTGAAGGTTTGCAGCACCACCCGGCCTTTTTTCCCTCCCCGGCCCGCCCGGCCCGCCACCTGGGTAAGCAGGGAAAAACAGATTTCCCCGGCGCGAAAGTCGGGCACGTGAATGCCCTGGTCGGCGCACACCACCCCCACCAGCGTCACCCCCGGCAGGTTGTGGCCTTTGGCGATCATCTGGGTGCCGATGAGCACGTCGATCTCGCCCGCTTCCACCTGGGCCAGGATTTTCAGATGTGCGTTTTTGGTGCGGGTGGTGTCCCGGTCCATGCGCCCCACGCGGGCATCCGGCAACAACTCGGCCACCTCGGCAAGCAGCCCTTCGGTGCCGGAACCAATCGGCTTGATGCGCCGCTCCCCGCAGTCATCGCAGGCATCCGGCACCGGCCAGCGACCGTTGCAGTAGTGGCAGGCCAGGGTGCGCGATTCCCGGTGATAGGTGAGCGATACCTTGCAGTGGCGACATGCCCACGTATGGCCGCAGGCGGAGCACAAAAGCAGCGGCGAAAACCCCCGCCGGTTCAAAAACAGCAGGGCCTGCTCGCCGCGTTCCAGCGTGGCCTTGAGGCGATCCAGAAGCGGCTGGGTGATGACTCCGCCCGTGAGCACCGGGCGCACCTCGGTTAAATCCACCACCTCCACCGACGGCAGCACCCGGGCCGCCACCCGGTCCGGCAACGTCAGATATCGATAGTCGCCGGCGCAGGCGTGGGTGTGGGTCTCCAGCGCCGGAGTGGCCGACCCCAGCACCACCGGTACCTCCGCCATCTGCGCCCGCATCACGGCCACGTCCCGGGCGTGATAACGGGGGGTCTCCCCTTGCTTGTACGCCCCGTCGTGTTCCTCGTCCACCACGATCAGGGCCAGACGGGTGAGGGGCGCAAACACCGCCGAGCGGGTACCGATGACCAGGTCCACGGCATCGCCTGTTCGCACCCGCTCCCACTCGTCGCGCCGCTCCCCGTCGGACAGGGCCGAGTGCAACAGCGCCACCCGGTCGCCAAAGCGGGCGCGGGCGGCCACGGTCAGGTGCGAGGCCAGGGCAATCTCCGGAGTCAGCAGCAGCACCTGCCCGCCTTTGGCGATGGCCACTTCCGCCGCCTGCAAATAGACCTCGGTCTTGCCCGACCCGGTCACGCCGTGCAGCAAAAACGGGGCGAACGTGCCGAGTGTGCCGGTGATTTCCGTCACGGCGGCAGTCTGCGCCGGGGTCAACTCAAGCCCCGGCTCGTCACTGGCCGCTTGCCGGTTCGCCAGCGGCGTCCGCCTGGATTCCCGATACGACAGTGCCACCACCCCCTTTGCCACCAGCCGGGCAGCGGTCCCTGCGGGCAACCGGTGGGTGGACACCTCTCCCTCCCGCACCAGTGCCAAAAGCGCCTCCGCCTGACGCGGGGCGCGCGCGTGCAGCGATTCGGCAAGTTCCGTGGCCACGGACGCAGGCACCGTCAAGGACGCCACCCGCACCTGTCTGGCACGGGCCGGGCCGCCTTTTTTTACCGGCGGCAGGGCGGCGGCCAGTACCGCCCCGACAGAGGCCATGTAGTAGTCGGCCACCCGCCGGGTGAGGGCCATCACCTCCGGGGTGAGCGGGGTGGTTGCATCAATGGGGGCCGAAGCGCTTTTCAGCGTCTTTACGCCCACCGGGGGCGCCGTGGGGTGCCCCACCACAAAACCGATGGCCATCCGCCGCCCCAGCGGCACCCGCACCCGGCTGCCCAACGGCGGTGGCGGGCCGCTTGCCCGGTAGGTCAGAATCTGCGGCGGCCCTTTGACCACGGCGACTTCCACCAGTTCCGGGGCGGCTTGCGGCTCGGCTTTCACCCTGGCATTCGGTTGTCTTTGGGCACCCTGCGACATGGTGCGGATCGTAGCAGGTGCGGGCGGTTTTTTCAGCCGTTAAATTGCCGCGGGAAGTGGCCAGTCACATGATGTCGTTGTCGGGTTGGGTGAGGGCGAGAAACGCTTTCAGGGAGTCGGCCTGCCAGTACGGATTATCCCTTTTCTGATCGCCGATGGTGGTCGTGGGAGTGGGGCCGTAATCGTGCCCCGGATAGACCGTCAGGTGGTCCGGCAGCTTTTTCAGGCGGCAGATACTGGCGTACATCTGCTCTGGATCGGAGCCGGGAAAATCGGTGCGGCCGATGCTGTTTACAAACAGGGTGTCGGCGGTGATCAGGGCGTCCTCCACCCACAGGCAGGAACTGCCGGGAGAGTGTCCCGGCGTGTGCAGCCATTTGATGGTGAGATCGCCCACGGCCACCTCGTCGCCATCCTCCATGGCCACATCGCCCGCGGGGGGCAAAAAATGCTTCAGGTACATGAACTCTTCCCGCTGCGCGTAAATCTTTGCCCCGGTGGCGTCCTTGACCTTGCCGTTGGCCTGCACGTGATCCTGATGGCAGTGGGTAATGAGAATGTGGGTAACGGTCAGCCCCAGTTCAGAGGCGATACCCAGCAGCTTTTCCGGCTCCCACGCCGGGTCCACCAGGGCGGCTGTTTTTGTGGCCGGATCACCAATCAGATAATTGAAATTGCCGATGTCGCCCACCGGTATCTGGCGCAGAATCATGCGGTGCCCTGATCGTTAAAAACGGAGATGGAAAAAACGCCGATCGACACCATTGTACCCAAGGTAAGACAGGCGGGCGACGTAAGTTGTGGGGAAGTTGCGGTGTGCTACCAGGCGAAGTAGCGCCACAGAATCGAAATGCACTGCTGTTTGGAGACGGCCAGAAACGGGTAGGTTTCACTGGTGCCGACCACCTCCACCTCGTTCAGGGAAAGAAAGTCGCGATTGTCGTTGATGATATCGCCCGCGTCGGCGGTGCCTTCGGGAATAAAGATGCCCCCCCGGATGGCCTGATCCATGCCGCGCATGGTGATCTCTACGTGCAGGAACTCTCCGGCCGCCACCTTGTGCTCATCGTTGTCCCCCTCCTCGATCACCTGCACGAAGGTAATGCCGCCCTTGTTCATGCCCAGGGTGCCGCCCAGCTCTTTTTCGTCGGTGGTCTGGACGTTTTCCAGATGCAAAAACAACTTGCCGTTATTGAGTACGTCGGTGATGCGCACGCCGGGAGCCGGCAGATGCACATGGCCAACATAGCGCTTGCCGCTAAAGTTGACCCGTACCCGTACTTTGTCCGGCTGATCCGCCATGTTGCTCGTCAAACCCTCTCTATCGTTAGCGATAGTCACCGGCCACACTTGCCGAAAAACCTGATTTCAGGTTCCTTAGACAAGCACATTTGTCTTTCCGATTCAACAACTTCGTATAAAAACCGGCTGCTATCTTCTCGGCAACCGGAACATCAACCATAAGCCGGGCAACCACAGTTTTTTGCGCGTGCACTACCTGCCGGTTGCCGCGTCGGTGCGGACCGATTCTTCATCCTCCACCAGACGGCCCCGATCCAGATGGATCACCCGATCCGCCAGTCGGTCCGCCCACACCCTGTTGTGGGTGGAAAAAATCACCAGGCGGTTTTTTCCCAAGGCAAGAATCAGGCTTTCCAGTGTGCGCACCGCCCTCTGATCCAGGCCTGCATCGGGTTCGTCCAGCAACAGCACGTCGGGGTTCACCGCCAGCGCCCGGGCAGTGGCCACCCGCCGCTGCTCCCCGCCGGAAAGCTCCCTGGCCGGGCGGGAACCGTACCCCGCCAGCCCCACTTCGGCCAGCGCCTCAGCAACCAGCGGACCCCGTCTGGACCGGGAGATGCCCCGTACTTTCAGGCCGTACCCCACGTTTCCCGCCACGCTTGTGGAAAACATGTACGGCGACTGCTCCACCAGCACAATGGAAAACGGCGGCACGGAACAGTTCACCGTTCCCGCCGTGGGGGTCTCCAGCCACCCGGTCAGTAGTCTGAGAAATGTCGTTTTTCCCGCCCCGTTATCGCCCACCACGGCGGCAAGTCCGGGGGCTCCCAGCGTTAACCGGGGAATGGCGAGCACCTGTCGGCCGCCTTTTTCATGGCGCAGGTTCCAGATGGTAAATACAGGCTTCATACCTTTCCCTGCACCTGTTGCAAGATCAGATTAACCACCAGCGCCACGGAGACCAGCACCAGCCCCAGGCCCACGCCAAAGGCAAACTCCCCGCGCCCGCTCTCCAGCGCAATGGCGGTACTCATGGTGCGCGTGTATCCCTCGATATTACCGCCCACCATCATGGCGCATCCCACCTCTCCCACCACCCGGCCAAAGCCGGTAATCACCGCTGCGGCCACCGCCAGCCGCGCCTCGGACATCAACGTAAAGCCCGCTCGCACCGGCCCCGCTCCCAGAGAACGTGCCGTCACCAGCACCCGCTCGTCCAGCGAGGCAATGGCCGTGCGGGTCAGGGTGGCCACGATCGGAAAGGCCAGCACCGCCTGTCCTGCAATCAGGGCATACGGGGTATACAGCCATTCCAGCCCCCCTAAGGGACCGCTGCGGGACAGCAGTCCGAACAGCAGCAGCCCCACCACCACGGTGGGCACCGCCGTCAACGTGTGGATGACGGTTACCGCCGCGTTACGTCCGGGAAAGCGCGCATGGGCCAGCAGGTAACCGACCGGCAGGGCCACCGCCCCGGCCAGCAGTACCGCCGACCCGGTGATAAACAGGGAGCGGCCCACAATGCGGTACAAGGTGACATCCCCGCCCAGAAGCAGGGCCAGCACCCGCCCGATTCCGTCGTCCATCGCGACCTCTTTTAACAGCCCTGAGCACCGGGCGCTACCTCCGGCGACCCGCACCCCCCCTTTTTGACAACACCCGCACCAGCAGCAACACCATGCCCACCAAAAAGACAGCGCCCGCCCACAATAGCGGATCGACCCGGCCTGCCGCCGCAGTCGTGCCCGGCCCCGCCGGATCGACAAGTCCGGAAACATCCATGAGCACGCTCATGGAGTCAGTAAATCGGCAACGATAAAATCCATTTAATATCAAACAGTTCCGCAACTGTTCCCACGGCAAGCAACAGCACATACAGCCCCAGCAGCCCCAGGCCGATTTCGGTCTGATGGCGCCGCAACCAGGCGCCGAAAGCCGTGTCAGCAGCCGTGGCTGCGGGGCTCTTTTGGGCAGGTGTTTTGTCTGTCATATCCCGTACTCCCTGACTGTACCCCGGCGCCGCCCACGGCGGCCTGACTTGAGACCCCGTATTCTAGCAGCAAGTGCCCGGATAAACAGGAAAATACCCCCCTAAAAAGGGGGGGCGCAGATCGTGCCCTGATTGGAGGCACCGTCACCATTTACGGAAAACCATTTCACACCCCCAGGCACTGGAACCGGCCCGATCGTCCCCAAAAAACAGTTTTATACGGCCCACACCCCTGCGGCTGACAAGCCCGCCTGAACGCACCCAGAAAACAGCGTTAAAACACAATATATTCAATCACATGAGACAAATATCCACCCATTTAAAAGCATATTTTTGTTGCCCATCGGACAGAGTAAATGTACGGTATATAAACATTTTTAATTGATTTTCGACGATGTGGCACGGGGCTTGTGTATATACCCCGTAGAGCGCGGCGGAAGCCGCCATGCTATGTATAAGATTGAAACGGATTGAATATGACCCACAGAGCGCAAACGCTGGCAGTACTTCTCATGGGATGGATCGTGGCGGCAGCCGCCACCGGCATCTCCTACACGGCTTTTCCCAACGGCCCGGAAACAGCGGCCATGCTGCCCACGCCACTGGTGGCGTCCATGTCACACACTCCGTCCTACCAGACGGTGGACGGCATCCCGGATATTTTTGCAGAAGAGGTCATGCCGGTCATCGATCTGGACGCGCCGAGCGTCTTGCACCTGAAACAATACTTTCAGGCCGTCGGCTACAACTGGCGCGACAAGTCTCCGTCCGTGCCCCGGGTACGGCTGGCTGCGTTTCCTTCGGACATTACCGACATCGCCGCCCCCTCCGAGCGTAAACAACTGTTTTTTCAGGCCATGCTGCCCATCGTATTGATGGAGAACGAGCGTATTTTAAAGGACCGGACGCGATTGCTGACGCTGATTGAGCGCATTGAGCAGGGACAAAGGCCGGGCGCACTCGATACGCTCTGGCTGAACGAGCTGGCCAGAAACTACCGGGTAAAGGGCGACCCGACCCGTCGCAAGGCGCGGGCCGAACTCACGCAGCGGGTCAATCAGGTGCCGCTCTCCCTGGCGCTGGCCATGTCGGCTTTCGAGTCCGGCTGGGGCACCTCGCGCTTTGCCGACGAAGGCAACAACCTGTTTGGCGAATGGACCTTCACCCCGGGCACCGGCATCATCCCCAACAGCCGCACCGCAGGGCTGAAGCACGAACTGGCCGTATTTCCGGACCTGGCAAGCTCGGTGCGCTCGTACCTGCGTAACCTGAACAGCCACTGGGCCTATAAAGACTTCCGCTCCAGCCGCGCACAGATTACCGATCTGGATCACCCGGATGCACCGGTTACCCTGGCCCACACCCTGCTCAAATACAGCGAGCGAGGCAGCGCCTATACCAACGATATCGCCCGCCTGATCCGGGTCAACCACCTGACCCGCTTCGATTCGGTCTCCCTGAACGAACCGGACGTGTAAGAAAAAAGCGGGCCGAACCTGGGGTTCGGCCCGCCCTTTCCTCCTGTCTCCGCGTACTTCGCGCCCTTCATTTACGCGCACCCTGCCCCGTTCATTGCACCGTTCACTGATTGACCTGCGCTAGCCGCCACCGATATCCTTTACAACTTGCGACCACACGGGTCGTTGCCCCGCATTTTTACCTGTTGTAGATGGATTACAAAGACACTCTTCACCTCCCCGCCACCCGCTTTCCGATGAAGGGCAACCTGCCCCAGCGGGAACCGGAACGGCTGGCCCGGTGGCTGGAAGCGGATCTGTACGGCAAAATCCGCAAAAAATCGGCGGGCCGCACCCGTTTTGTGCTCCATGACGGCCCCCCGTACGCCAACGGCCATATCCACATGGGCCATGCGTTAAACAAGATTTTGAAGGACATCATCGTCAAAAGCCGCACCATGAACGGCTTTGACGCCCCGTACGTACCCGGCTGGGACTGTCACGGCCTGCCCATCGAGCATCAGGTACTCAAAAAGCTGGGCAGCAAACGCCACGACATGACCCAGGTGCAGGTCCGCAAGGTGTGCCGGGAACACGCAGAAAAATTTGTGGCCGTGCAGCGGGACGAATTCGCCCGGCTGGGGGTGCTGGGCGAGTGGGACAATCCGTACCTCACCATGGACCCCCTGTACGAGGCCGATACCCTGCGGCAACTGGCAAAATTTGTGCGCGCAGGCGGCGTTTACAAGGGCAAAAAGCCGGTGCACTGGTGCGCCAGCTGCGAAACCGCCCTGGCCGAGGCCGAGGTGGAGTACGCCGACGTCACCTCCCCGTCCATCTATGTGCGCTTTCCGCTCACAGATGAGGCAGTAAAAAAACTGGGCGTACCGGAAGGCACCGCCATTGCTATCTGGACCACCACCCCGTGGACTTTGCCCGCAAACCGGGCCGTGTGCATCAACAAAAAAGACAAATTCACGGTCCTGCATACAACCGAACACGGGCCAATCATCGTCGCATACCACCGGGCAGGCCAAGTCTGGAGTGACATCCAGGACCCGCGCCCCGCGGAAGCCAATTACGGGGATATCGAAATTCCGGGAAAAAACCTGGTGGGTCTCACGGCACACCATCCGTTTCTGAATTTCACCGTGCCGGTCATCTCTGGAGAACATGTCACCCTGGAAGCCGGTACCGGCGCCGTCCACACCGCCCCCGGCCACGGTCAGGACGACTACGTGGTGGGGCTGGCCCACGACCTGGAGGTGTTCGCCCCGGTGGACTCCCTGGGCCGCTTTACCGATCAGGTGCCCCTGTGGGCCGGGCAAAAGGTGTGGCAGGCCAACCCGGCCATCATCGAATATTTACAAGAGCGGGGCAAATTGCTGGCCCACCTGCCAATCCGCCACAGCTACCCCCACTGCTGGCGCTGCAAAAAACCGGTCATTTTCAGGTCCACGCCCCAGTGGTTTATCTCGATGGAGGCGAACGACCTGCGGGAGCGCACCCTGAATGCCATCGACAAGGTGGAGTGGATCCCAAAATGGGGCCGGGAGCGCATCCACGGCATGATGGAAGGGCGGCCCGACTGGTGCATTTCCCGCCAGCGGGTATGGGGCGTGCCGATCATCGCCCACGGCTGCACCGCCTGCGGCGAGGCCACCATCGACGCCGACTGGATCGATAAAATGGCCGAGCGGGCGGACACCGAAGGGGTGGACTTCTGGTTTGATCCCGACGATACCGGCCTGCTGCCCACAAACGCCGCCTGTGAGGCGTGCGGTAGCGGGGATGTAACCCCCGAACGCAATATTCTGGACGTGTGGTTCGACTCCGGCGTGAGCCACGCCGCCGTGCTGCGCCGCCGGGAGGCGTTAAGCTGGCCCGCCGACCTGTATCTGGAAGGCTCCGACCAGCACCGGGGCTGGTTCCACAGCTCGCTGCTGGTGGGCATCGGCGTGGATAAGCAGGCCCCCTACCGGGCGGTGCTGACCCACGGCTTTGTGGTGGACGGCCAGGGCAAAAAAATGTCCAAAAGCACCGGCAACGTGGTGGCCCCGGAAAAGATCATCAAGCAGTACGGCGCGGAAATCCTGCGCCTGTGGGTGGCGGCGGAGGATTACCAGGACGATATTCGCTTCTCGAACGAGATCGTCTCCCACCTGGTGGAAACCTACCGCAAGATCCGCAATACCTGCCGCTTTCTGCTGGCCAGCCTCGGCGATTACGACCCGAACAGCCACGGCATGCCAGAGGAAGGCCTGACCGGGCTGGATCGCTGGGCACTGGGCCGCTTGAACGAGGTCATCTCGCAGGTGCGCGAAGGGTATGACCAATACGCCTTTCATCAGGTGGTGCACACCTTAAACCGCTTTTGTGTCGTCGACCTGTCCACCTTCTATCTGGACATCACCAAGGACGCCATCTACTGCGAGGCGGCGGACGATCCGGCGCGTCGTGCCACCCAGGGGGTGATGTACCGCATGCTCATGGCCCTCACCAAACTCATGGCACCGGTGCTGTCGTTTACCGCCGAGGAAATCTGGGAGCACATGCCGGAAGGCTGGGAACGGGAAGAAAGCGTGCATCTGGCCGATCTTCCAAAAGCCGACCCGGCCTGGATCGACGAGGAGCTTGCCGCCTGCTGGGAGCGGTTCCGCCAGATCCGGGGCGAGGCCACCCGCGAGATCGAGGGCAAACGCCGGGACAAGGAAATCCGCCACTCTCTGGAGGCGGCAGTGACCCTCTATGCAGACGGCGAATTGCTTGAATTTACCAAAGGGTACGACGGTGAATTTTTGCCGTACCTGCTCATTACCTCCCAGGCGCAGGTCAAACCGCTACGTGAAGCCCCGCCCGCGGCCTGTCCGGCGGAAGAGATGGACGGCCTCAAGGTGCTGGTGGAAAAAGCTTCCGGTACCAAGTGCGAACGTTGCTGGATCTACCGGGAAGACGTGGGACAACACCCCGCCCACCCCACCGTGTGCGGCCGCTGCGCCACCGTGGTGGAAGGAATCGCGTAATGGGTGCACGTTCGCCACTGGCCCTGCTGTTTGCCGTCCCCGCCGTGCTGGTGGCGGCAGACCAGTTCACCAAATCCCTGATCGTCCAGAAAATGATTCTGTTTCAATCGGTTACGATCATCCCCGGCGTGCTCGATATCACCTCGGTGCGTAACCGGGGCGCGGCCTTCGGTATTCTGGCAAACGCCAGCGAACAGACACGCAGTTGGCTGCTGGTGGGGGTATCGGCCCTCGCGGTGGTGCTGCTCACCGTGTTTTTTTTAAAAACCCACGCACACGAAAAACTGGCTCGCGTGGCCGCCGCGCTGGTGATCGGCGGTGCCATCGGCAACCTGATCGATCGGATTCGGATGGGGGAAGTGGTGGACTTCATCGACATTCATGCTGGACCGTACCACTGGCCCGCCTTTAACATTGCAGACTCAGCCATCACCGTCGGCATCTGCCTGTTTTTATGGGCCAGTTGGCGGCACCGGCACATTGAGACTGGGGAAGTGCATGAATCAGCCACCAGCACCGAACCGCTACCAGAGCAAACGGAAGAACCGGGAAGCATGAAGTGAGCAGCCGTAAAAGCCGTAACCACCGCGCCTTTGCGGCCCTGGACCAGGGCAACTGGCTCAAGGCGGTCGACCTGTTAAAGGACGGGCTGGACCGGTATCCCCGCTGTCTGGAAATCGCCCTGAACCTGACCCGTGTGTACATGGAACGCGGTTATTACCCCATGGCCGAGGAACTGGTGGATCAGGCGTTCTCCTGGTCGGAACTGGACGATCCGGAAAACACCTGCCCGGTCACCGAAGCGCAAAAAGACCTGTATCTGCTGAAAGCCAACATCCGCCTGGCCCAGGGTGACCCGGAGGGGGCGCTGACGCTCTATACCCTGCTCTTGTCCGAGCGCGCCCACGACCCGGACCTGCTGTTTCATGCGGGACTCGCCTACGAAAAGCTGGCCCAGCACGAACTGGCGGTCTCGTACCTGGACCGGGCCATCGCCGTAGACCCGGAATACCTGCCGCCCATGGAAATCAAGGGGCAAATCCTGTTGTGCATGGGGCAGTTCAAGGAGGCGCTGGAGTTGTACGGCGAGATGGCCCTGTGCCACCCGAATAACGTCAACGCCTATGTGATGCTGGGGCGTATCTACCATCACTTAAAGCGCCCGGTGGCAGCGGTAACCGCCTGGGAGCGGGCCGTGGCCCTGGCCCCCAATGCCGACGAACCGCTCAGAATGCTGGGGCTTTTTGCCTTAAAATCCGGGGAGTTCCGCCGGGCCCGCGATCTACTGACCCGCGCGGTGGAAGCCAACCCGCACAACGTGCACGCCCACCTGGACCTGGCCGATTTTTTATACAATCAGGGCGAAACCCGCGCCGCCCTGGCCCACTGGGACGAAGCGGAGGCCCTGTTCCCCGGACACCCGCGGCTGGAGCGCTGCCGGGAGCAACGCGACACCGTTGCCGGACAGATACACGACTGGTTCCCGTTTCCCCTGCCCAAATCCGGGCAGGAGCCCGCTGCCAACTGAGCACCTCGCCCCCCGCAAGGGGAGCCTGTGAACATCGTTCAATTATTCAAACTATTATGAACGTTGTTCAATTATATCCCCTATCCGGGTGCTTCCTGCGGTGAACGACGAAACACAGGAAGGCCAACGGTCGGTGTTGACTGTACCGGACAGCACCCGCCCGGTACGCATCGACAGCTACCTGACAGAACACGGCATCGCCCCGTCCAGGTCCCAGTCCCAGCGGCTGATCGAGGCGGAACTGGTCACCGTGGACGGCAAGCCCGTGCGCACCAGTTACAAGGTGAAGGGCGGCGACACGATCATCGCCACCATCCCTACACCATCGGCCATCGAAATTTGTGCCGAGGATATTCCGCTGCCCATCGTCTACGAGGACGATCATCTGGCGATCGTCAACAAGCCCGCCGGCATGGTCACCCACCCGGCCCCCGGCAACTGGACCGGCACCCTGGTCAACGCCCTGCTGCACCACCTGAAGGGGCTGTCCGGCATCGGCGGCAGGGAACGCCCGGGCATCGTCCACCGGCTGGACAAGGACACATCAGGCCTGATGGTGGTGGCCAAGTCCGACCTGGGCCACAAAGGGCTGTCCGCCCAGTTCAAGGCCCACAACATGGACCGTAGATACCGGGCGCTGGTTGCGGGCGTACCCAAACCCGCCCACGGCACCGTGAGCCTTGCCATCGGGCGCGACCGGAACGACCGCAAGCGTTTCTCCAGACACACCGACACCCCCAGAGACGCGGTGACCCACTACCGGACCATGCAGACGTTTGGGCAACAGGCGGCGCTGCTGGAGTTAAAGCTGGAAACCGGTCGCACCCACCAGATTCGCGTGCATTTAACCCACATCGGCCACCCGGTGCTGGGCGACCCCACCTACGGCGGCAAACAGGCCCATCCATCGGGGCTGGCGATTCCCCGGCAGATGCTGCACGCCGCACGGCTGGCCTTTATCCACCCGGAAACGGCGGAAGAGGTGACGTTTGACGCCCCGCCGCCGGACGATTTTTTAAAAGTGCTGGCCGCGCTGGAAAAAAAGTCGAAATGAGCAAAAAAATACTGCTGGCCTCCGCCTCCCCAAGGCGCAGGGAGCTGTTTGGCCATTTGGGCTATGGGTTTGATGTCACTAGCGTGGACGTGGACGAAACCCCCATATCCGGAGAATCCGCCGAAAAAACCGCCCTGCGGCTGGCAACAGTCAAGGCGGAAGCGGCGAAGGGAGAAAACCCGGACGGGGTGGTCATTGGCTGCGATACCATCGTGGAACTGGACGGCAAGCAGTTGGGCAAGCCGGTGGACGTGCCGGATGCACAGGCCATGCTGCGCCGCCTTGCAGGCCGGGAACATACGGTATGGACCGCCGTGGCAGTGCTGGGGCCGGGCGATCAGGAAACCGTGACCGCCTCCGCCACCCGCGTACGTTTCCGCAAAATGTCAGAAGCCGAGATCACCGCCTACGTGGAAACCGGCGAACCCATGGACAAGGCCGGCGCCTACGGCATTCAGGAAAAAGGCGCGGTGTTCGTGGAAGGGGTGACCGGCGACTACTTTACGGTGGTGGGCCTGCCGTTGTGTTTACTGGGACAGATATTAAAAGAGCACCTGGGTCCGCCGCCGGAATAGCCGCCCTCCCGCCAAGGTGAGGTGGCAGAACTGTGGAGAACGGCCAAGGAAGCGCCGCCCACGACGACCTCGGGTAGGCTGTATCCGCCAAGAAACCGGGCCGAGACCAATGGAAAATCATGTATTGTATCGTTGAGATTTTGTGACATTGGCCACGGCACCGTTGCACGCAGGAGAGTTAGATGACCGCGCCAAGAGCGCTTCCGCTTGATGAAGTCTGGAAAGATCGACTTGATCTATCAGAGCGCGGAGTGCCGGAGCTTTTTGAAACAGAAGCTTCAGTCAGGGAGTCACCGCATGCGGGTGCCCTACGCGCCGCGCTCAGCGACTTGGGATTGTCAGCTGTATTCTGTGTCCAAGGTGTTCCAACCATAGCTATTCTTCGCACGGAAGAATATGACCAGACAGCCGTTATCGATCTTCATGCATCACTTTGGAATCAAGGGTTAGCAAGCCTCCTTCTGGTAATCGCCGGAGATACAGTGCGCGCGTTCTCACTCGTGCGTAAGCCTTTCATTGGACTGGATGAGAAATTTGATGATCGTTGCTTGCTGGAAACACTTAATGCGGTAGCCAATGCCCTTGAGATCAAAGGGCTCGTTTACGGGGCTGAATCTGGCCGTCTTTGGGCTGAACATTCCGAGTACTTCGTCCAGAAAGAGCGGATCGACCAAGTCCTGCTGACTAATCTGAGTGAATGTCATCGACTCCTGTGCGCAGCAGACCTTTCTTCCGACGCCGCTCAAGCATTGCTTATTCAGGCAATGTTTATCGCCTATCTGGAAGATCGAGACATCACCGACGCACAGCACTACCTTGACGCATCCAGCGGCGCGGCCGACAGCTTTTCTTCTCTTCTTGAGTCGGGAAACACCAGCGCGCTGAGTCGCCTGTTTAGCAAGCTCAGGAAAGAGTTTAACGGTGATCTCTTCGTCGCGCCGTGTTCGTTCGACACTCGTTCCCATCATCCCCAACTGACCGGCGGTCAGTTGGGGATTCTCGCACGTTTTCGTTCCGGTCGTGAGGAGATGGCCAGGGAAGGTTCTCAATATCGCTTCTGGGGATACAACTTCAAATACATTCCGGTTGAGCTAATCAGCGCTGTATACGATCGGTTTCTGGGTGAGCAGGAAGCTAAGCGCCGGGAACAAGGCGCTTACTACACCCCCATGTTCCTGGCTGATACGGTTATTTCTCAAGTCTGGGACCTTCTTCCCGCCCCAACGAGAGAGAAGGGCACTTTTCTTGATCCGGCATGCGGTTCCGGTGTTTTCCTGGTGAGAACATTTCAACGCCTATGTGAGAATTGGCGGGAGTCCCGTAAGTCTAGGAAGTTGCGCTGGGATAGCTTGCTCGCAATCATCTCGCGGCTGCACGGTTGGGATTTGAACAGCGGCTCCGTTCGCGTCGCCGTGTTCTCACTTTATATAGCCCTTCTGGAGGAAGTCAGCCCACCAGAAATTCGCACACTCGCGAGAAGAGGCAGGATGCTCCCGGAATTGTGGGGAAAGACTCTACGCTGTCAGGATTTCTTCACAGTCCCAATAGACAGCTTCAAGTTCAATGTCATTATTGGCAACCCACCGTGGTCCAGCCGACGCGGAGAAAACCGCTCTTCTGTATCGTGGTGCGACGAAGAACGGCTGCCAATGCCGAGCAGGGAGGATGCTTGGGCATTTACGTGGAAGTCGCTTCGCCATATGAGTGACAACGGTATTGTTGCTTTTCTTTTACCGGCTATGGGTTTTCTGCACAATCACGCGACAAGTACCGTGGCCGCTCGCAAGCGACTCATGACCGAATCTCGCGTTCGTCGCATCATTAATTTTTCTGACCTGCGATTTCAACTTTTTGAAGGTGCAGTTCGCCCCGCTGCCCTTATTGTCTTGGAAAAACCGGTGTCGCGAACTCCTCAGTATTGCTTTGACTACTGGGTTCCAAAAGCCGATCTGAATTTACGAATCAAGAGACTGATCACGCTCAGTAGCGCTGACAAGAGTTCTATTAATATCAGCATGGCAATAAAGGATCCGTTTGTCTTCAAGCGCCGTCTTTGGATGAGCGGGCCTGATGAGAAGCTCTTTAATTACATGCTGACACTACCGAATATGAGCGAAACTATAAACGAATTTGGCTACCTCAGTCGTAGGGAACAGGTAGGACAAGCTGGCTGGATAATAGGACAAGGGTTTCAACCATCGAACGTTAATCAGCCCCCCGATAATATCGAGGACAAAAACCACAGCGACATTGTCGCAACAGCGCCTTTCCTGCCGATTAAAGAATTCACGAGGCTTGCCCAAGACGTTTCAGATCTCCGGGCCTGGAAGAATGGGAATGTCCGTCGAAAAGGATTTGAACGAGGCTTCCAAGGACCGCGTGTCCTCATACCGCGTGGTATAAGCACCAATCCAATGCGGCTTCGCGCTGCCTATATAGAAAGCCCTGTTACGTTTCGGCACATTATTCAGGCCATTACTGTCCCGCAGCGTGAAAAAAACCGAGGGAAGTTGCTTGCAGCACTGCTGAACAGCAAGTTGGCCATCTGGTTTGCGTTCCACGGCACCGCGTCCTTTGGATCAGATCGACCGGTGGTACAACAGGCAGAGTTGTTACGGTTGCCGTTTCCCTCCCCTGAGGATACACCTAACCCCGAACAGTCGCGACGCGCGGCCGTCGAACTTGTTCAAGTCATAGACCAAGCTCTCACAAACCTAGAAGCAAATTCCGTCCTGCGGGGTGACGACAGTGATTTGATGGATAATATCGACCGCCTTACATACGAATATTTTTGTCTTTCAGCCGATGAAGTTATCCTGATTGAAGATGGTGTCACGAAGTTAATCCCAGCTGCACAACCGAGTCAAAGCAGGTTCCCCGACATTTGGAAACCCGCGAATCGCGACGAGCGGGGCGCATATGGAAAGACGTTGGTTCGCAGTTTAAGAGACTGGTTCGACGATGGGTATGCGATCGAGGTAGCGCTTGAAGCGAAAAACAATGACTTAGCAATTTTGCGCTTAACTTTGGGGGAGAGGGCGAAGTCACGGAGCGATTATGTTGAAGAAAATAATCTCTCTATTGGTAAAGTACTTTCCCGTATATCCGATGAAATCCATCAGCCTCTACCCGGAAATTTCCAACTGATTCCGGACTTTCGGATTTTCTCCGGAAAGCACCTATACGTCGTTAAGCTCACTCAGAAACGATTTTGGCTGCGATCTGCCGCCTTGGCCGACGCCGATGCAATCGCGCTCGACCTCCAAAGCACTGCTACTTTGCGTGAATGGCAGGAGCATAGCTGATGGTGGTTGGCGATCCGGGGGAATGGACCAGTCGATTCAGATCATTTGACATTCGTCTGCTCGAATGCATCGCTTCCGTATGGTCGGATTGCCTGGCAGTTCTTACACCTCAGCCGATTGAAGATGAGATTACGTTCAACTTAGTGCAAAAACTTCGCAAGGATGCAGTAGCGCGGAAAGTATTCTATTCGTCGGATTATCAATATGAACCTCCAGGATACCTTGAGACAGGCATGGCCTACAGCAAAGGGAAAATCGACATTGCTTTTTTTTTGGACCAAAATTATGATAAGTACCTTGCTTACGAATGCAAACGCCTCAATGTACTCAACGCGCAGGGAAAGAGAAGCTCGCGAGCACCGGAGTACGTCAAAGAAGGGGTTAAGAGATTTGTTACGGAGCAGTATGCAGAGGGCCTTCCTGTTGGGTGTATGCTTGGTTATGTGATGGACGGTGATATTCCGTATGCCAACACAAAAATACATGACAATCTTTCCAAGAATAAGACCGAAATAAAGCTACGAAAAGGCCCGATCAAAACTGCCCCTGTAAGCATTATTCAGCGCTTTACTACTTGGCATCAACGAAACAGCGGCAACCATGAAATCGAGGTAAGACACGCTTTATTACCTTTTTCGTCTGGCAACTGATGTCACCCCAATCCGGGGCTCGGGAGTGCCCTACGAATTACTCCCCCACCCGCAGCAGCCGCCCTTCCCGCTTGGCTTCCGCAAAAAAACGATAGAAGACCAGCAGGGAAACCACCGCATAGACCCCGTTCAGGCTGTAGGCCCACAGCAAGTGCCCGATGGGGGCGGGGCCGCCGTCCAGCACCTGGCGCATGCCTTCAAATATGTGGGAGGCGGGGATGGCGTGGGCGATATACTGTAAAAAAGGCGGCAGTACGTCCACCGGATAGAACACGCACGCCACCGGCTGAATCAAAAAAATCAGCCCCCACGCCAGCGATTCCGCCCCCTGGCCGAAACGCAAAATCAGGGCGCTGATGATGATGCCCATGGCCCACCCCATCGCGTACAGGCTGATGACGAACCCCCACAGCCACACGCCCATGACCAACGCGTTAAAGCCGTACACCAGCCACGCCAGAGACAGGGTGATGGTGGCGGCAAAGCTGGCCCGCAAGATGGCAATGCTGATGGTGCCTGCCAGAAACTCGATGGGCCGTAACGGGCTGACAAACAGGTTGAGCAGGTTGCGGGACCAGACCTCTTCCAGATAGGCCACCGTCACCCCCACCTGGGAGCGAAACAGCATGTCCCACAGGATCAGCCCACCTAAAAAGTAGGACAGAAAACTGGGCAGGGAGCCGTCAAACCGACTCAGGTAGATCGACACAAAGCCCCATACCAACAAATCCATTACCGGCCAGTAAAACTGCTCCAGCAGACGCGGAATCGACTTTCTGTACAAATAGAAGTGCCTGAGGGCCATGGCACCGACACGACCGGAGTTGATCATGTGACCCCCTCCCGGGCCACCTGAATAAACACCTCTTCCAGGGTTTTTCTGCCGTATTTTTTTAAAATCTGCTTTGGCGTGCCTTCGGTCAGTTTTTGCCCCTTTTCAATGAACAGAATGCGGTCGCACAGCTGTTCCATCTCGGCCATGTTGTGGCTGGTGATCAGCACCGCAGTACCGCGCTCCGCCCGGATTTCCGTCAGTATCTGCCGGGTTTTGTCGGCCATGTCCGGGTCCAGGCTGGCGGTGGGCTCGTCCAGAAACAGCACCTTCGGGTCGTTCAACAGCGCCTTGGCCAGATAGACCCGGGTTTTCTGGCCTGAAGACAGGTCCCCCACCCGCTTGTTTATGGCATCGGCAATCTCAAACCGTTCCAGCAGGTCGTGAATGTGGCGCTTGGGGTTTTTGACTCCGTACAGCCCGGCGAACACCCGCATGTTCTCCCATACGGTGAGGCGCAGCGGCAAAGAGATGTAGGTGGAGGAAAAATTCACCTGGCTCAAAATACGCTGACGGCCTTTGGGGTAGCGCTCCCCCAGGATTTCTATGGCTCCGGAAGTGGGGGTGATCAAGTCCAGCAGCATGGCAATGGTGGTGGTTTTGCCTGCGCCGTTCACCCCCAGAAGGCCGTAGATTTCCCCGGCGTTTATGGTAAACGACAGGTCGTTTACCGCCACGGTATCGCCAAACTGTTTGGTCAGGTTGTGTGCCGCCACCACCGTGGTAGCGGAGTCTGCTTCAGCCATGCGCTCCCCTATGCTCCCCTTGTTTTCCCGCCTCTCATGGTAACCAAGTGCCGCGATCTGTGCAGCCGCCGCCCGTTTTTGGTCGATCCGATCGCTGCCCGGTGCAGTTTCCGGTTGCCTTGGGACCCCTGACATATGTCATAATTCTCCGGACTAGCTCTAATAATTCGTTTGTAGAGGGCCCCGATGATTCAGTCGAATCCGTTATCGGTTATCAGTTTTGATTATGAGCACTTCCAGGAGACGGTGGAGTGCCAGTACGCCTGCCCGGTGCATACCGATGCCCGTGGCTATATTGTCGCCATCGGCGAGGGCCGCTACGAAGACGCCTATCGCATCGCCCGGGAGCCCAACCCGTTTGCCTCCATCTGCGGACGCGTGTGCGGCGCACCGTGCGAAGCGGCCTGCCGCCGGGGCAAACTCGACAAACCGGTGGCGATTCGGGCCTTAAAACGCTTCGTGTGCGAGCAGTTTGGACCCGAGTCCCCCGACAAGAAGAACAAGGTACTCGAAGACGTCCTCAAAGGGTCTTACAACGCCGACTCCCGCCACGAGTTTGATATCAGCAATATCAAGCGTCTGATGGGCACCACCGGCGTGCTGGATGCCAAAAGCCGCAACACCGGCCCCAAGGTGGCGGTCATCGGCTCCGGCGTGGCCGGTATGAGCTGCGCCCACGACCTGAACCTGTTCGGCTACCCGGTTACCGTGTTTGAAAAACAGCCCAGAGTGGGCGCGGGCGGCATGCTCTCCCAGGGGGTACCGGTATTCCGTCTGGACCGGCGCGCCGTGTACGCCGAGGTGGACGCCATTGCCGACATGGGCGTGGACGTGCAGTACGGGGTGGACATCGGCAAGGACATCACCTTCCAGCAACTGCGCGACGACGGGTACAAGGCCATCGTCATCGCCACGGGCCTGCAAAACGCCCGCGCCATCCCCATTCCGGGAGCCGACGGCGACGGCATCATCGAAGGCATCGACTACCTGCGGCGCAGCAATTTTGGCGAAAAGATCCCCCACAAGGGCCGGGTCATCGTCATCGGTGGTGGCGACGTGGCCATGGACTGCGCCCGCACCGCCCTGCGTCAGGGTGCAACCAAGGTGCAGGTGGTCTGTCTGGAGCCGGAAGACGGCATGCGCGGCTCGGAATACGAGCGCATCGAATCCCGCTATGAGGGCATCGGCATCTTTAACGATCTGGGGCCGCAAAAGTACGTGCGCGACAAGGACGGCACCCTGATCGGCATCGAGTTTAAAAAGGTCAAATCCATCTTCGACGAGCAGGGCCGCTTCGCCCCGTCGTTTGTGGACAAGTCCGAAAAGGTCTGGCCCACCAACGAGGTGATCCTCGCCATCGGCCAGATGGCCGACACCGGCTTTTTAAAAGGGGAAGACAGGCGCGTACAGCAGGTGGCGCCGGGCATCATCAAGAGCGATCCGGACACGTTCCAGACCTCGGCCAAAGACGTGTACATCACCGGCGATATCGCCACCGGCCCGCGGCTGTTTATCGATGCGGTGGCCCACGGCCACAAGGTGGCCCGCTCGATTCACCAGACCCTTTCCGGCAAAACCATCGAAACCCACCCCCACGCCATGATGCGGCCCATGACCCAGTTCGAAACGGTCCGCCGCTACACCACCCTGTCCCGCCAGGGCGAACCGCACCTGCCGCTGGACATGAGAAAAGACAAGGCGGGCAACTTCAGCACCACCCTGGTGGACTTTGCCTACCCGGAAATCGAGGCCAAAGAGCAGGCCGACCGCTGTCTGCGTTGCAACATCAACGTGGTGATGGACGGAGAAATGTGCATCGCCTGCAGCGGCTGCGTGGATATCTGCCCGGAAAAGGTGCTGAAACTTGTCCCCATCGATCAGGTGGCCGATTCCGAGCTGTACGCTCGCGGCGCGGAGCCCCTCTTCGGGGTCAATCCCGATCAGTTCATTCAGGGTCCGGGTGGGCATGCGGGCATCAGCGACACGGCCGAGGAAAAAGGTGCGGTGATGCTGTTTGACAGCCACCTGTGCATCCGTTGTGGCCTGTGCGCCATGCGCTGCCCCACCCGCTGCATCACCATGGAAAAGTTTCAGTTCGACGAAGAGCTGGTCTACAAGGGGGACACCCCGGAGCAGACCCAGTCCGAAACGGGACTGTCCGGCTTTTTATCCCGCCTGACCCGCATCATCCCGTCCGGCCAGACGTAAACACACCCCGCAACATGGGCCACGGCGCACGTACGATGCCGCAAGCATTTCCGGGGACACGGCTGCCCCCTTTTGCATCGGCTCCGAGTGCTGTAGAATAGCGGGCCTTGCGGAGTTGATGGACGATTAGCTCAGTTGGTAGAGCACTGCCTTCACACGGCAGGGGTCACTGGTTCAAGTCCAGTATCGTCCACCATTTATTTTGCTATGCGCCTGTAGCTCAGCTGGATAGAGCGTCGGATTCCGGTTCCGAAGGCCAGGGGTTCGAATCCCTTCAGGCGCGCCATTTGGTGGAGGCACCACAAAAAACCGTCACGAGCGGTCCGAGTGCAAGGCGGATGGAGCGCAGAACCCGAGACAGTCGGATAGACGAGGGTTCGAGCACCACCCAACTTAAGCAATCGGGACGCGCAGCAGGTTTTGGGCCGTTAGCTCAGTTGGTAGAGCAGCTGACTCTTAATCAGCGGGTCGTAGGTTCGATCCCTACACGGCCCACCAAATTAATCAACGGGTTGCGTCGTTTGGCGTAACCCGTTGTTTTTTGTGCGGGGTACGCATTTTTCGAGTGGCTTGTACAAACGGCTCGGGCACAATGGGCGGCACCAGAATACCCCGCCCGCTGGCGACAGTGGCCCATGATCAAGGATAATCCCCCCATGGATGCACTGACCGCCCCACAGGCAGACGAACTTGCCGCCACGTTACAGGCGCTGGAGACCGAGCTGGAAACCGCCCTGACCGATACCGGTGACGATTCCAAACCGGTGGATCTGGGGCTGCCCATTGGCCGCCTGTCGCGTATGGACGCCATGCAGCAGCAGAGTATGGCCAAGGCGGGCAGGGCCGCCTATCAACGGCGCCTGGCCCAGGTGCGTCTGGCACGCTCTGCCGTGGCAGACGGCGAATACGGCTACTGCCGCGACTGCGCCGAACCGATCGGCTACCCACGGCTTTCCGCCCGCCCGGAAGCGCCGTTCTGCGTGGCCTGTCAGGAACGCCTGGAAGCGCGCTAGCGCTGCCGTCCGTGTGTGGATATGACTGACCGGGAGACCACTCAGCCGGACCTGACCCCCCGGATACTGTTCGGTACCGGCCTGCTCCTGTTTGCCGCCATGGCGGTATACGGCTGGATCAAACTGCGCTACGGCTTCAGCTTCAGTGATGAAGGCATGTACATGACCGACGGCTGGCGCATGGCCACGGGCGACCGGCTGTTTCCCGACAATTCCACCAACGTGATTCGTCTGTATGTGTTGTTCAACGCCCTGATCTTCTGGCTGCACCCGGACATCACCCTGCTGGGGTTTCGCACACTGCAATTTTGTATGACGCTGGGGGCGCTGGCCCTGTTTGGCTGGGCCGTTTACCGCTGGACCGGTGTGTACTGGTATCTGCCGTGGGTGCTGTCCTTGTTTGCATTCACCGGCATGGATGCACTGGGAATCATCTCGAACCTTTCCTACTACACCTACCCCCATTTTTTCCTGCTCGTCCACATCTCCCTGCTGCTCTTCGGACTGGCGGATGACCGCAGTGCCGTACGTCGGGCACTATTCATCGGCGCAGGTGCCGCCCTGTGGGCCATCGGCTTTTGCACCCTGCCCCTGTCACCGGTGGCGGCGGCACCGGTTCTGTTGTGGCTGGTTGCGCGTCGGTCGCCCCGGTGCGGCATCCGGTTTTCCGCAGGGGATCTGGGCTGGACACTGGCACCGGTGGCCATCCTCTGGCTGGGCTTTATGGCCCTGTACCACGCCGTCTTTATTGATGCGCTGCAGACCATGTTCACCTATCAGGCGTGGAAACTGGAACGGGCCGGATGGATCAACCCGAGAGCAATCCCGTATCTGGCAATCTGCGCCGGACTCCTGGGCCTGTTTGTACTGGTCGGTCGCCACACTGGCCGCTGGCTTCCCGGGGCCGCCGTGGGGCTTGCAATGTTGGTCTGGTGGATCACCCACACCAACGTGGGCGGCACGGTCCTGCCGTACCGGGTGCCGTGGTATACGGCGCAATCCTGGTTTGCGGGGTTGCTGTCTGTGGGCATGGTATTCGGGCTGGCATGGCCGCTTGCGCGCCTGTGGCACAAGGAAGCGCTGGGCCGGCATCAGTCGTTACTACTGGCCGTTCTGTTCCCCACGGCGCTTGCCGCACTGCTGTTCGCCCGTTTTTCCGGGCTGGGGCTGCTTGCGGTACTGGAACTTTCGGCTCCGGCCGCCGTGGCCATTGCCGTGCTGGTGGCAAGCGGCGTCAGAAACACCCTCCGGCCACAGTTGATGCAGGCAATGGTTGTGGTGACGCTGCTTGTACCGTTCTATCACGGCGTGGCGCTGGGAGACTGGCGCTATACCTTCTTCGATCTTGCCCCCAGGCAGCTGACAAAAACCTTTCCCGACGGCTTCGCACAAGGCATCCACACCAACCCGATTACGTTTGAGGCGGCCCGGTGGATCGACAGACAGGCAAGAAAACATACCGCACCGGGCGATCGGGCCATCTTTTACGACTTTGCCCCCATGGGGTATATGCTGACCGGCCTGAAGCCGTCCCTGAACCATTCGTGGACCGGCCTTGCCCGCTCCCTGGCGCTGAAGCAGGACGCCGTTGAACAGATGCATATTTCGCACATGGAACCGGCCATCGCCTTCCGCTTCGTCAATAAAATGCTCATCAAACCCATGTCGATTGCAGACGGCCTCTATCTGCCACCGGAGTTCAGAAATTTTCTTTCCATAGACCCGGTAGACCGGTATGTACGGCAGAACATGGCATTGACCGATACGTTCCGGGTACGGGGCAGGGCATGGATTGAGTGTTATGTGGCCGGGAGACAGGCACCGAACAGTGTAAAATGACAGATCACCTCCAAATTTTGACGCGCCGTGGGCAATAAAAAAGCCGCCACAGGCTGGCACGCTGCAATCAGCTGGATCGATACGCTCCTGTTCCGCAAGGAATCGTCCGCCCACCTGCAGTTTGACGCGCTGGACGGCCTGCGGGGGCTGGCGGTTTTGCTGGTGCTCATCAGCCACCTGAGCCTGGTGCGCATGCTGGCCTTTGGCGAGTTCGACTTCGGCGGCATCGGCAAGTACGGCGTCTACCTGTTTTTTGTCCTCAGCGCCTTTTTGCTGACCCTGCCGTTGTTGCGTATGGAGCCCGCCCGGTTTGCCTCTCCCGGCACCTGGCTGCGGTACGCCAGCCGCCGGGTATTACGCATTTATCCCCTGTACCTTGTGGTGTTGCTGGCCAACCTGCAATGGAGTGCCACCCCGTACTTCATCCGCTTTACCGGGGCCGACGTGCGTGAGCACCTGACCTTAAGCGCGGGGAAAGCCATCTACTGGGCCATTCCCGCCGAATTTACCTATTATCTGCTACTGCCGTTTGTGGCCATGGCCATGGTATTTGGCTTAAAGCGACTACCCTCGCAGGTGGCGCCCGTGGCCGCCCTGGTCGTGACGTTCGCCGTCTATATGCTCTGGCCAGACACCACCTACCAGAAAAACGGCTTTCGCATGGGCGGCTATCTGCCCGCCTTTTTGATGGGCTCGTTCGGGGCGTTTTTGCACCACTGGCTCTCTGGTACCACCTGGCGAGAAAGCCGCCCCGCACGCCGCGCATTTGAAGGGTTTGCCGCGCTGCTGTTGTTTGCGCCCGTGGTAATGATGCCCGACCTGTGGTCGATTTTGTCGGGCAGGGCGGTATCCGTGCACCACTTTCACACCCGGGTGCTGTTGTTCGGCCTGATCTGGGCACTGCTGATCGTGGGCATGCTAAACGGCAGCGGCATGCTAAGACGCATATTTGCCTTCAAGCCGCTACGTTTTGTGGGCCTGATCAGCTTCAGCATCTACCTCTGGCATGTGCCGATCCTGAAATATGTCGCCTATAACGTCCGGGCCGCTCCCATGACCCAGGCCGCCGTGGTGACAGTCGCCACACTTATTTTTTCGGCCCTGTCCTATCTGTTGATTGAGCGCCCGTGTTTGCGCTTGCCGCTGTACTGGAAGCGGTTTACCGAACAAAACCGGGACAGGCCATCATGAGCGGGCCTCACCCGGCGGGCACGGCCACCGTCCAACGGCTGCTGTTCACCCTGTGCGCCGGGTTTGCCGGTGTGACGGTGCTGACCCACACGGCGCTTTTTCTGGGGCTTTCCTACCGGTTATATGCCGGGGCATGCGTGCTCGTGCTGGTGGCCGCCTGCGCCGCTGCATGGCGGGCATTCAGTCCGGAGCGGGGGGTGGAGCGGGACCGGTTTGCGCCCGTGACCCTGATGGCGCTTTCCGTGTTTGGCGCGTGCACCGCGCTGTTTACCCACAAGACCGCCGCCGACGACTGCTACTACGTACCGGGTGCGGTCCACGCGCTGCAAAACCCGGCGGAGGCAATGGGGTTCCAGGTTCACTATCTGTACGGCGGGGCGGAGCCGTTTATATCGTATGTGTGGGGGGCGGCATTTCCGTTTGAATACCTGCTGTCGGTATTTGCCTGGCTGACAGGACTGGAATACCTGACCGTATACCACTTGGTTGCACCCGCCGCCATGGCCGCCCTGATCCCGCTGGCGCTGTTTTTTTTAATCTCCCGGTTTGTGCCGGACAGCCGCCATGCCGCCATTGGCACCGTGTTCACCGTGGGCGTTTTGCTGCTGCTGGGCGAATCGCTGCGAACATTCGGCAACCTGAGCTTTATCCGGGCGTTTGAAGGCAAGACCGTACTGCTGGCAGTGGGCATCCCGTTCTTTTGCGCCCTGAGCGTGGATTACCTCAAACAACCGTCAAAAAAAGGCTGGATGGGGCTGTTTGTGGTGGCCACGGCCATGGCCGGGCTGTCCTCCTCGGCGATGATTCTGCTGCCTCCTCTGGCCGCCGCCCTGTTTTGTGGACAGGTTGCAGTGCGCCCGGATCTGCGCTCCCTGCTCCGGCTCGGCACGGTCTATGTGAGCACGCTGGCCTATCCGCTCCTGTACGCGCTGATCATTGCCACGCTCCCCGGCAGCAGAGGCGATGCCTACGATGTGATTACCGCCGGATACCCGACCACCTTTAGCGGCCATCTGCTGTTTTTTATCAACCCGGAACAGCCGGTCACCCCCATCGTTATGGCCCTGGCGATTGGCCTTGCGCTTTTTTTCACCCACGGCTGGCAGCGCCGCTTTATCGCCGGGTGGCTGGTCGGAGCCTGCGTGCTGTTTTTAAATCCGCTGGTGGCCACACCCATTATCGAGCATGTCACCTCGGCGGGGATCTACTGGCGGCTGTTTTACCTGCTGCCGTTTCCATTGGCAGCAGGCGTTGCTGCGGGAGAATTATCCCGGCGACTGTCCTTACGGCTACCCGCCCGCCCTCTTGCAAGCGTTGCCGCAGGCGTTGCCGTACTGCTGATCGCACCCCACTTTTTTGCCGGTTCCAGTTCGGTTTTTCGGGACAACGTGACCGCTGGCTGGCCCCACTACAAACTGCCGGAGGGGTTTTACGACGAGGCCGCCCAGGTGGCAAGGGCCGCGCCGGACGGGCCGATGCTGGCCCCTTCGATTACCGCCTGTATCGTCTCCATGGTCGATGCGGGCCATCCTCAGTACCGCATCCGTAGCGCGGGCATTCGACTGTTCATGGGCCAGCGCGGCACACCGGAGTTGGCCGAATTGCGGATACAGGCGTCCGACTTTACCGGCGGCGCTGTATCCCGGTTTGCGGCATTCCGGCAATTGCTGGAAACCGACCCGCCACGCACCATCGTCATGGTCCGTTCTCTGGGCCAGTCTCCACCGGTACAAGCCGTGCTTGTACGCCACGGCTTTACCCACGGCAAGCCGATTGGCAATCTGACGCTATTCTGGAGAAAATAAAGCGCGGCGCGCTTTTAAGCGGCCTGGGAAAAGCGGGCCAGCAGATGCTGGATCACCTTGTCCATTTCTGTTTCCGGCTCGTCCAGCTGAATGCCCATGCCGTCCTCGCTATTACGCACCACCCAGCCGTTCAGCTGGATGCGAAACAGGGTCTGGCCGTCCCGGGCCAGGGCACTGACATGCACCGCTGTCTCCTGGGGAAACCGTTCCGTGGTCTGTACCAGCAGGCCGCCACGGCTCAGGTTTAGCACCCAACCGTGGATCTTTTTTCCCGACTCGGCGTGCGTCACGGTCACGCGGATGGCCACATCGGCGCGTACCCGCACTTCCACGCGTTTTTCCCGGTTCATCTGATTGGTAATGCGTTTGACGGGGCGTTTTTTCATGCGGCTTTCGTATCCGGTCCAAATTTTTTTTCGAACGGTACATACCCCCGGTCTCTTATCGGCAACGCTCACACAAAACTGTATAATTAACAATCACACCCGGATCACCCGGACAGGGTTTCCACCTGGATGTTGGTATTGGTGTAGATGCAAATTTCACCGGCAATGGTGAGGGCGGCTTTGGCGATGCCCCCGGCATCCAGGTTGGAGTGCGTCACCAGCCCCCGGGCGGCGGCCAGGGCGTACGGTCCGCCCGAGCCGATGGCAATCAGGCCGTCATCCGGCTCGATTACGTCGCCGGTGCCGGACACCAGCAGGACGTGCTCCAGATCGGCGACCGCAAGCAGCGCCTCCAGCCGCCGGAGCACCCGGTCGCTACGCCATTCCTTGGCCAACTCCACCGAGGCGCGGGTCAGGTTGCCCCGGTACTCGGCCAGCTTGCCCTCAAACCGCTCAAACAGGGTAAAGGCGTCGGCGGCGGCGCCCGCGAAACCGGCCAGCACCTTGTCTTCGTGCAGTCTGCGCACCTTGACCGCCTGTCCCTTCATGATCGTCTCGCCCATGGTCACCTGACCGTCTCCGGCAATGGCTGTTTTGCCGTTATGGCGCACGGCCAGCACGGTGGTGGCGTGAAAAGTGGGCATTTTCTGTGTCATGGTGTTTGTTGCTCCCGATTTTTTTTGCGCCCCGTACCCGCACGGGGGTGCGCTGCGGCGTAGGCGGCCTCCACCTGGGCCGTGGAAACGTGGGTGTAACGCTGGGTGGTGGACAGGCTCACATGCCCCAAAAGTTCCTGAATGGCGCGCAGGTCCGCCCCGCCATCCAACAGGTGGGTGGCAAATGAGTGGCGCATGCCGTGGGGCGATACATGGGTAAACAGGCCACTCTCTTTTAATCTGCGAGCCAGTATCCAGGCCAGCCCGCGGGTGGTCAGGCGATTGCCGTCCCGGTTTAAAAACAGGGGGGCGCGGTCCGGCTCGCGGGCGCCCTTTTCCCGCCACCGGGGCCACAGGACCAGGTAATCGGCCAGCGCCTGCCGGGCACTCTCTCCCACCGGCACGATGCGCTCCTTTCTGCCTTTTCCGGTCACCCGGATCAACCCTTCGGCAAGGCGCAGGTCGGTCCGGTCCAGCCCGGCAAGTTCGGCAGCGCGGATGCCCGCGCCGTACAGGGTTTCCAGCAGCGCCCGATCGCGCACCGCAAGGCGGTCTTCCCCATCCGGGGTGGTCACCAGTGTTTCCACCTGTTCCGCAGCCAGCACCCGGGGCAGCCGGTGGGGCCGTTTGGGCGATTTGATCCGCAAACACGGATCGACGCCAATCTGCCCACGCGCGGCAAGCTCCGCAAACAAGCCGCGCACGGCGGACAGCTTGCGTCCCACGGTGGTGGCGGCGGCGCCTTTTTCTGACAACAGCGCCACAAAGCCGCGCACCATCCCCGGCGTCACGTTGGGCGCGGGGGGAACCGCACCTTCGGCCTGTGCAAGAAAGTCCACAAACTGGGCCAGATCGCGCCCGTAGGCCCGTACGGTGTGGGGGGATTTTCCCCGCGCGGAAAGCCGCGCAAGAAATTCGCTTACGCGCTCTTGCATCGGGCCGTCCATTGGTCAAAGTCATGCCGTGCCCGCTCGATCACAGCCAGGCGGCGTTCAGCCCTTTTGCGCGGGCGTACCTCCAGCGGCGGGAACAGACCAAAATTGACGTTCATCGGTTGAAAATTTTCCGGGTCCGCATGGGTCAGGTACCTCAATAGCGAGCCGATGGCCGTGGTTTCCGGCGGCATGGCGAACGGCTGTCCACTCAGCCGGGCGACGGCGCATCGGCCCGCCATCAGCCCCATGGCCGTACTCTCCAGATATCCTTCCACACCGGTGATCTGTCCTGCAAGCCAGGTGTCGTCCGTACCCTTTAAGGTAAGGCGGTCCGTCAGGCAGCGCGGGGCGTTCAGATAGGTGTTGCGGTGCACCGCCCCGAAACGCAGAAACTCGGCTTCTTCCAGCCCCGGAATCATGCGCAGTACCCGTTCCTGCTCCGGGTAGGCCATCTTGGTCTGGAACCCCACCAGATTGTAATAGTCACGGGCCGCATCTTCCTGCCGGAGCTGCACCACCGCGTAGGCCTGTGCGCCGGTGGCAGGGTCGGTCAGCCCCACCGGTTTCATCGGGCCGTGGGCCAGGGTCTCTCGCCCCCGCGAGGCCATCACCTCGATGGGCATGCAGCCCTCGAAATAGATCGCCTTCTCCTCGAATGCGGCCGGGGCCACGGTACGGGCGGCCAGCAGTTCGTCGATAAAACGATGATAGGTATCCCGGTCCATGGGGCAGTTCAGGTAATCGCCGGCGGCGTCTTCTCCCCGGTCGTAACGAGAGGCACGAAACGCCACGTCCATGTTGATTGACTCGGCGGCCACGATGGGGGCCAGGGCGTCGTAAAAGTACAGGTCTTTCTCGCCGGTTTTTTTAATCAGCGCGGCACCCAACGCCTGCGACGTAAGCGGCCCGGTAGCGATGATGACAGGGCCGTCCGGTATCTCCGTCACTTCCTTGCGGACCACCTGAATATCCGGGTGCTGTTCGATCGCCGTGGAAATGTGCGCGGAAAACAGCTCCCGGTCTACCGCCAGGGCGGAACCTGCTGGCACCCGGGCACCCTGCGCCGCCGCCATGATCAGGGAGTCCAGCCCGGTCAGTTCGGCTTTTAATTGCCCCGGCACCGACCCCGGCTGCTCGCTCTTGAACGAGTTGGAGCAGACCAGCTCTCCCAAGCCATCGGTTTTGTGGGCGGCGGTGGAGGTGACCGGGCGCATTTCGATCAGGGTAACGGCAAGCCCCCCCCGGGCCGCCTGCCAGGCCGCCTCGGATCCGGCAAGCCCGCCGCCGATGACGGTGACCGCTGCCACCCTAAGCGGCTTTTTCGGTATATCCGCACGCCTTTACCGGGCAAGCGATCCCCGACTTTTTTTCCACCAGATACGGGCTGCCGCAGTCGGGGCATGCTTTGTCTACCGGGCGATCCCAGGAGGCAAAGTCACACTTGGGGTAGTTGCTGCACGAAAAGAACACCTTGCCCTTGCGGCTCTGCTTTTCGATCAGATCGCCCCCGCAGCCGTCTTTGGGGCAGGCTACGCCGGTGGGAATCGGCTGGGTGGTGCGGCAGTCCGGGTAGCCGGTACAGGCCAGAAACCGGCCATATTTGCCATTTTTGATGACCATGTCCTTGCCGCACTCGGGGCACTTGACGTCCGCCACCTCATCTTCCACCACCTTGATGTTGCCCTGTTCGTCCTCGGTAAACTCTCCGGTGCTCTTGCATTCGGGGTAGGTGGAACAGGCCAGAAAACGACCGTGGCGGCCCCAGCGAATGACCATTTTTTTGCCGCATTTTTCGCAATCAATATCGGTGGGTATCGACTCGCGCTTGATGTTGCGCATGTTGACCTTGGCGGCTTCCAGGTCTTTGCTGAACGGCTCGTAAAAGTCTTTCAGGGAATCTTTCCAGTCCTTGTGCCCCTCCTCCACCGCGTCCAGTTCCTGCTCCATGCGAGCGGTAAACTCGGCGCTGACGATGTTGGAAAAGTGGGTCACCAACAGGTCGTTGACCACGATTCCCAGATCGGTGGGATGCAGCCGGCTCTCCCTTTTTTCCACATACTTGCGGTCCTGAATGGTGGAGATAATGGCGGCGTAGGTGGACGGGCGGCCAATGCCCTTCTCTTCCAGTTCCTTGATCAGCAGCGCCTCGCTGAAGCGCGGGGGCGGCTGGGTAAAGTGCTGCTTGGGGGTAATGCCTGCGGGGGTCAGTTGCTGTCCTTCCTCCAGCCGGGGCAACTCGCCTTTTTTTGCTTCCGCCTCTTCGGCCGCCTCGGCCCGCTGATCCTGCCGTTCTACATATACCTTGGTAAATCCGGCGAATGTCATCACCCGGCCGGTGGCGCGGAAGGTGGCGCGGCCACAGGTCATGTCCACCCCGGTTTCATCGTACCTTGCGGGCACCATCTGGGAGGCCACAAGGCGGGACCAGATCAACAGATAGAGCCGGTACTGGTCGTTGGACAAAACTTTTTTGAGTTGCTCGGGCGTCAGGCTTACGTCGGTAGGGCGAATCGCCTCGTGGGCATCCTGAGCCCCTTTTTTGGTCTTGAAGGCGTTCGGTTTTGCCGGCAGATAGTCGTCCCCGTAAGTGGTCCCGATAAACCCACGGACGGCTTGCAGTGCATCGTCCGAGATACGGGTGGAGTCGGTCCGCATATAGGTGATCAGACCCACCGGTCCGTCGCTGTCCAACTCCAGCCCTTCGTACAACTGCTGGGCGACCGCCATGGTCTTTTTGGGGGTAAAGCCCAGTTTGCGGGCGGCGTCCTGCTGGAGTTTGCTGGTGATAAACGGTGCCGTGGTGTTGCGTTTTTTTTCCTTTCTGGCGACCTTCGACACGGTAAACGGGTTGCCGGACAGTTCTTTGACCACGCTCTCAGCGGTCTTGCCGTCGGCGACGGCGGCGGTCTTGCCATCCAGTTTGGAAAGCTTGGCCTCAAACGCCGGGGGGCCGGCAAATGCGGCGTTGACCGACCACGACTCCACCGGCACAAAGGCGCGCACCTCGGCCTCGCGCTCGGCCACCAGCCGCACCGCCACGCTCTGCACCCGGCCTGCGGACAGGCCCCGCTTTACCTTTTCCCACAACAAAGGCGAAATACGGTAGCCGACGATGCGGTCCAGCACGCGCCGGGCCTGCTGGGCATTCACCATGTCGATATCAATGCGGGACGGGTGGGCGATGCCGTCTAAAATGGCCTTTTTGGTGATCTCGTTAAAGCGCACCCGGAACATCTTTTTGGCATCCCCCAACGCCTCGGCAATATGCCAGCTAATGGCCTCTCCCTCGCGATCCGGATCTGTGGCCAGATAGATGCTTTCCACCTTTTTGGCGGCGGAGCGAATTTCCGTCATGATCTTTTTCTTGCCGGAAATGGTGACATATTTGGGAACAAACCCGTTTTCGATGTCGATGCCGATTTCATCGGTCGGCAGGTCGCGCACATGCCCGACGCTGGACTTCACAATATAGTCCGTGCCCAGGTACTTCTGGATGGTGCGCGCCTTGGAGGGCGACTCCACAATAACGAGTGATTTAGCCATTACTTTTTTATCTTAAAATTGCACCTGCAAGCCGCCTTGATGGCTTGCAGCATTTATTTACTAATTCAGTCCGGGCGGGCGAATATACCGGTTGCCCGGCAATTTTTCCACCAACCCGACAAATTCCATTTCCAGTAACGACCCTAGCAGAGGCGGCGCTTCCACCTCCAGCCGACCCGCCAGCATGTCAATCGACACCGGCACGGTGGACAACTCCTTAAGGATACGCTGTTCAAACTCCGGCAGACCGGAAACACGGTCATCCACCTCTGTCTGGCCTGCCGTGGCGGAAGCGGCCCTGTTTATCAGTTGCGGCAACAGATCGGCCACCACTTCCTCACCACAGGTGACCAGCGCCGCCCCTTCGCGAATCAACCGGTTGGTGCCGGCCGATCCGGGCTGCCCCACGTTGCCCGGCACCGCATACACCTCCCGGCCCTGATCGGCCGCAAGGCGCGCGGTAATCAGCGAGCCACTGTCGAGCTTGGCCTCCACCACCACCACCCCCATGGACAGTCCGCTGATCACCCGGTTACGGCGGGGAAAGTTCGCCCCCAGCGGTTTGGTTCCGGGGGGGAATTCCGATACGACGGCACAGTTTTGGGCAATTTCGTCAAACAGCCGGGCGTGTTCCGGCGGGTACGGACGATCCAGACCGGTGCCCAGCACCGCTACCGTGTTGCCCCCCGCATCCAGCGCCGCCCGATGGGCGTGTCCATCCACCCCCAGAGCCATACCGCTCACCACCGTCATCCCGGCTTGGGCAAAGGTATCACAAAACTGCCGGGTTACCTGCTTGCCGTAGGCGCTGATCCAGCGGGAACCCACCACGCCCACGGATCTTTCTACGCGGGCAAGGCCGTCTCCTTTTACATAGAGCACCGGGGGGGGATCGGCAATGCGGGTAAGCTGTTCCGGGTAGTCACGATCTTCCAGCGGCAAAATACGCACCCCGGTCCGTTTGGCCCACGCCACGATCCGGTGCGTCATTTCGTTCGGGGTGGCCAGGGCAATGCGGGTCGCCAGGGGCGCCCGCACCTCCCCTTCCTCCATCAGCCTCTTTTTTCCAGCGCACAATACCTGCTCGGCACTACCGAAACGCGCAATCAGACGCGCATACCCAATCGACCCCACCCCCGAAAGCGCAGACAGGGTGAGGGCGGCCGCCACGTCGGCACCCACTGTGGAATTTAACGGGTTCACCGGTTTTTTCCGGATGCCGAAACATCAAAAAGGGCCGTTCGTACTGCATCCGCCACCTGTTCGGGACGGGACTTGTCGGTGTGGGCAGAAACCGTACGGAGCGCCTCTACGGCAGTCAGCGGTTCCCGTTCGGCAAGCTGTGCATCCAGCACCTGTACGGTACCGTCCGACAGGTCGGTGGCGGCTTGTGCGCGCTGTTTGATGCGCTGCTCCAGCGTTTTTCGGGGGGCGTTGCAATCGACCACCACCCACGGTGCGGAGGCGGCCTCTGCCACGGCGCAGACCTGCGTGCGCCGGGCGTGGCCAAGATAGGTGGCATCCAGTATCACCACAAAGCCCGCGTCCAGTGCGGTCTTTGCCAACTCGGCCAAGCGGCTATAGGTCTGGTCGGTGCTGGCTGCATCGTAGATCCCTTTTCCCACCGCTGCAGCGGCCTGGCCCCGGCCCACCCCGGCCAGCCTTTTTCTTTCTACATCGGAGCGGATGCGCACGGCCCCCAGCGCCGTAGCCAGATGTCCCGCCAGGGTGGTTTTTCCGGTGCCGGTGACCCCGTGCATGAGGATCAGGCCTGCAGGCGCCCCACGGCAATACCCCTCAGCCAGCGCCAGGTGGCGGTCGATCGACGCCTGCCGGTCCGCACCGTCCGGCCCCAAAGCCGCCACCTTGGCCCGCACGTACGCCCGGTAGGAAAGGTATAACGGCAGCACGGCCAGCCCGGCGTAATCGCCCCCGGTTTCCAGGTAGCGATTTAAAAAACGATTGGCCAGATCCGGACGCTGCCGGTAGTCCAGATCCATCACGGTAAAGGCGATTTCGGCCATCACATCGGTAAAGCGCAACACCGGGTTGAACTCGATGCAGTCAAACACGGCGATATCGCCATTCACCGTGGCCACGTTACGCAGGTGCGCGTCGCCATGGCACTCGCGCACAAAGCCGTCCGCCAGCCGCCCGGCAATCTGTGGCTGGTGACGGATCAGGAACGCCTCACTCCATTCCCGCAAAAACCGGTACCGGTCAGGATCGATCAGAGCGGGCACAAATTTTTTGGTCAGCTCAAAATTACCTATCACCGCCGCCCGCACCGGTTCCGGCCCGCCGTAGCCGTCCGCAGGTCCGGCCACAAACGCCTGGGCGTGAAAGTCGGCCATCAGGTCCGCCAGACGGTCTATGTCAGCGGCCTGTAAATCCCCACTTTCAAGCCGCTTGTCCCATTGATCTTTCTGGGGAAACTCGGTCATTTTGACCGCGTACTCAAACGCTTTTTCGGGTGCGTCCGGACGGCCGATGCGGGGGTGGTCGGGATCGCCTGTTACCGGCACCACATCCAGATACATCTCCGGGGCCAGCCGCCGGTTGAGACGGACTTCCTCTTCGCAAAAATGCTTGCGCCGTTTTAACGTGGTGTAGTCGATGAAGCCGAAGTCGACCGGTTTTTTGATCTTGTAGGCAAAGTCGCCGGTCAGAAAGACCAGCGAAATATGGGTTTCGATGGTGCGGATATCGTAGGTCGGGTGCGGATAGGCTTCAGGCTGGCAAAGCCCGTGTACCAGACGGTTGATCGCGGTTTCGCTCATGAGAACGGTGCGGGAAACCCACCTCCGCTACAGTACGATGAGTTGCTTGCCGCGGCGGGCCGGGCGCAGGGCAGTTAAATCGCCGGAAAAAGAGACTTTCAGGCTCACCGGCCTACGATCGCCCTCCCATGCGGTAATACTGAGCGCCCCCTGCGCGTCCACCTGGAAACGCACATTCAGGTCCGGGGTGCCCTGGGACTGTTTGGGCAGATTGTCCAGCCGCAACTCTCCCAGCAAGGTCACCTGACCGTCTGCGTCGCGGCGTACGATGCGGAACACCACCTGATCCTGATCGTCTTCCACCGTGGTAAACACGTGCACCCCGTCTCCGGGCAGGCGGGTGCCTTTGGGCACCACCACCACCAGATGGCCCACGTCGTCGGCCACCCCCAGATCGTACGGCAGGTGCTCGTGCAGGGTGGGGGCCACCACTGGAGAATCCTTGTTAACCGGGGAGGTAAGCCGCCCGTACAAGGCGGCGCCCACCGCCACCGCCTCGTCCGGCCCCAACAGCGGATCCATATCTGCGGACAGGTGGGACAGGTTGTCCAGCATCCGCTCCCGGAACGACGGCACCAGTGACCCGCCCCCGGAAAATACCAGCCGCTGCGGGTTGATGCCCTGTTCCTGGCATTCGGACAGGGCCCGCACCACGACGTCTTCCGCGCGGGACAGGGCCGGTTCCCACAAGGTTTCTGCCTCTTCCCGGGTCAGTACCAGCGGCGGGCAGTTGGCTCCCTGTAACCAGTCGGTGGGAATTTTGATGGTCACGTCATCGTTAAAGGTCAGGTTTTCCTTGCCCCAGCGGGCCAGGGCAAGCAGCCGGTAACGGAATTCGGGGACCTCGGCGGGGTCGATCCCCACTTCGTCCAGCACGTGATGGCACAGCCGGTAATAGACCGCACGATCAAAATCCATCCCGCCCAGATGGGCATCCCCCGTCACCACCGGTACGTCGATCACGTTGGGGGTGCAGATCACCAGGGAGATATCCATGGTGCCGCCCCCCATATCGATCACCAGCGTGGGAATGCCGTCTCCCAGGTCGTGGATCAGGTCGCTGCCCTTGTCGGCGCCAAACGCGAGGCTTGCGGCCACCGGCTCACTGACGATGCCGTGCAGTTCCACCTCGGCAAGCTTGGCCACCTGATGCAGGGCGGAGCGCTGGGCCACGTCAAAGTGGGCGGGGATGGCCAGGGTAACGGGACCCACCTCGTCCTGCAGTTGCTCCTTGGCCCGCGCCACGACCTTGCGCAGCATGAGTGAGGCCAACTCCACTGCGGAATATTCGCGCCCATGAAACAGAAAGCTGCGGGGCCTCCCCAGCCATCGTTTGGTTTGAATGGCAAAGCTGTCGGGCTGGAGCGGTCCATCCCGCAACGGATCGCGGCCCACCTGCACCACGTTGGCCGATTCGAACAGAACCGTGGAGGGGATGAGCGATTCGCCATTCTCGCCGTACAGCACCCGCGACTCGCCGGCTGCGTCCACCCAGGCGGCAACGATATTGGTGGTGCCTAAATCAACGCCTATGGGGGTCATTCATGTCTCTATTTGTTTTCGCCGGAGTGGCCTTTCGCGTTCCCACACGTCAGGCGGCTCCATCAGAGTTTTGGAAATCAGCGTCTCAGTCTACCCCAAACGCACCGTGGGGGGGGACGGCAAATGATTGCCGATCAGTCACCGGCCAAAAAAAGAACGGCCCCGCTGTCCATTTTTCATGGGTAGCGGGGCCATCCAATCCATGCGGATATCCAGCGCACTCAGGGCAGCGAATTGCCTGAAGCGTACGCCTATTTTCTTGGCTTCCTGGGCACCACTTCCGGGTAGCTGCTCAGGAAGTTCATGGGAATCGCCTCCTTGGCGTCGTCCTTGAACGAGCTCATCAGCGTGGTGAGCTGATCGGTCTCTGCGTCCGACAGGCGGAAGTTCGGCATGATGGTGGGGGCCTGAGGCGGGGTGGCATGAGGGTCGCCCGGCGTGACCTTCTGAGGGTCCTTGAAGTGCTCCCACTCCCACTGCTGTTTGGTGTGCTCCCCTTCCACATGGTGGAAGTTATGCACCAGAAAAAACGACAGCTCGGTCTTGCTGCCAAAGCCGGAAAGCTCCGGCCCCGCCGTGCCCCGGGTGCGCATCTGCTTGGCCGTGTGACAGGCACCACAACCCTTCTTTTTAAACAGGTTCTTGCCGGCCATCAACGTGGCCGCTTCGGGCAAGTCGGCGCGGCGGGCAAACAGGGACTGGTGGCACTTGCTGCACGACGATTCGGTAAACACGCCGGTCAGCAACTCCCGGTCCAGATGGTGGACGTTGCCGTGGGTGGCTTCCACCGTAAGCGCCTGCGGGTCGCCTTCGTGACAGACGGTGCAGCCGAACTTGGAGAACGGGTGCTTGAGCATGTAGCCGGAGGCCTTGTTATCCTCGCCAAAAAACTTGGGATGGGTGGTATACGGCTGCGGTGCGTCCTTGAACAGCGGGTTACCGACCCCCTTGTGACAGGTCATACAGCGGTCGGCCCGGTTGTTCACCGTGGGTAACCAGACCTGATCGACCTTGAGCGGCGTACCGGCCAGCTTCGGGTCGTTCATCTTTTCGGCCAGAATTTTGTAATAGGTGCGCTGATAGTCATGCCATTCGGGGTTGGCACTCTGGTAGGAGTGATATCCAAACAGCACGGCCAGACTCAGCCCGGCAATGGCGAACAGTACATTCTTGATGTCCATGGGCGCGAAGGTCTCTCTCTTACGGGTCCTGGCTCAGTGCCGGACAGACTACAGCTTGAACCACGGGGTGATCATGAAGTATTTGATATTAAAGCCCAGACGCAAGGCCACCTTGACCGGCGAAATCCATAGCAGGGCCATCAGACCCCATACGGTGATGTAACGGGCAAATCCCAGCTGCGCGGAAAACTTTCGCCAGATGAGCGCCGGGAACACCAGGAATACCACAAAGTACCCGATGGTCATCAGATAGGTGGACCAGTCCGACGCTGCGGGGCTCATGCCCCAACCCTGAAGGATCACGTTCATGTCGTTCAGGGTGTCGCCAGAGGCTGACTTGTGTATGGTCCAGTCATCCCACGGCCAGTACCAGGCCCAGTCCAGGCCACGGAAGTACACGCCGATGATAATGAATACCCACCACTGGAAAAAGCCGAACATAAAGGTCCAGATGGCGAACGGTCGTTCTTTCCAGGCCCAGTAGCCCACCCCCCTGGAGTTGATATCGACATACGGGATCACCATCAGCCCCACGACAATCAAGCTGGGCAGCACCATGCCGGCAAGCCATGGATCGAAGAACACCAGCAGCTCCTGCAATCCCAGGAAGTACCATGGGGCCTTCATCGGGTTGGGGGTGGTGTCGGCGCTGGCCATGTCTTCCAGCGGCGCGTGCTTGAAGGTACAGACCCACAGCAGGGCCGCCAGCGACAGGCTTGCGGCAATCAGCTCAATGTACAGCAGGTGCGGCCAGACAAACACGGTGTCTTCCGGCTGCTTGCGTGTTTGAAACCCCTGCCCCTTGACGAGCTCCATGAGCGCGTAAGATTTTTTGGGATTTCTCGGAAAAATGTTTTCCGTGGTCTCTCGATCCGCCACGTCAAACTCCTCTAGCAAAAGAATTCATCACCAGTAAACCGTCGGGGCCAACGCCTACAGCGGCCCGGAAAAACCGTCCTTACGGATGCGCCAGAAGTGCACCACCATACCCAGGGTAATCAGCACCGGCAGGGCCACGCAGTGGAGCACGTAGAAGCGCAGCAGCGCGTTCTGTCCCACCACGGTACCGCCGATCAAAAGGAAGCGAATGTCGTTGTCCACCCGCATGCCCAGTTGCTGCCCCCACGGCCCGGCATAGCCGAAAAACGGCGTGGCCTCGGCCATCTTGGTGCCCACCGTGATCGCCCACAGGGCCAGCTGATCCCACGGCAACAGGTAGCCGGTCCAGGACAACAGCAGGGTCATGGTTAAGAGCAGCACGCCCACGCCCCAGTTGAGCTCACGCGGGGCCTTGTAGGCACCCGTCATGAACACCCGGAACATGTGCGCCCACACCAGAAGCACCATGGCTTCGGCCGACCATTTGTGCAGGTCGCGCATGAGAGCGCCCATAAAGACGTTGGAAGTCAGATCCTTGATGTTGCTATAGGCCTGACGGGTGTCGGGCACGTAGTAGAACATCAGGAAGATGCCGGTAAAGGTCAACAGCAGAAACATGAAGGCGGAAAGCCCGCCCAGGCACATGGTATACCGGAACCTGAGCGCACTGCGCTTGATCTTCACCGGGTGCAGGTGCAACAGCACGCTGGAAAACATGACCAACGATTGGTTCCGGTCGTTGTCCGGATAACCGTGGCGGAAAACGGATTGCCACAGTTGGGTATTTCGCACATAGCTTGCGAAGCGATCTATCACAGCGCTATCTCCACAGGTACAGAACGCCCCCTGTTACAAATATTGGGGGCCACATTGTCCAGCAATCAAACTTCGATAAAGTAAGGGGCTATCTTCCTCGGTTCTGGATCCACATAAACGGAGATCCCCTCAATGGAAACAGGGTCGGGATCCTGCCGAATCGCGGTGTTGACCACAATCTGACCATCCACCGGGTCGATCGAGATGGCCGCACGCCACAAGGTACGCGGCGCAGGACCTCCCCGGACATTTCCGGCGGTGTCGTAAATACTTCCGTGGCACGGGCACCGGAACCGCTCCTGATCGGGGAACCAGTTGGGGGTACACCCCAGATGGCGACAGATGGAGATCAGGGCGTACATGCCCGCCGCTTCCTTTACCACCCAGAACTGACCGATGGTTTTCCAGCGGGCATCCACCCCGACGCCGTAATCCTTGGGCGGGCCGATCTTGAACGTGGTCGGCGGCTCATACAGAACGGTCGGCACATAAAACTTGAACGAACCGACTCCCACGCCCGCCATGGCGGCAAGAAATCCGCCCCAGCCAACCAAGGTAAAAAAGTCTCTCCGGGTAACCGGTTCCGGGTCTTTCTTCCCGGTGGCAGCCTCGAACCCTCTCATATCCTTCATCGTACGCGCATCTCCTTAACCGGGCTTCCCTACACTACCGAAATTGTCAGGAATCCCGACACGGCGCCCAGCCGATCGAGCGGAAGTAACAAACGACATCCCTTATCCACCCTTATAAGATTCATCATATCACCTTCCCGCCCGATGCTCATCCCTCTTTACGACCCACCTCCGCAAAGGCCGATCCATGCTCTCAATCGGGGGCCATCCATCCGCCCCCGCTCACTCCACAAACCAGTTTTTCAAACTTGGTAAAGACTATAATGATTACCATTCTCAAGACGGCATAGTCAACCGCATACCGCACGAAATTACCCGGAAAGGGACACGGACCGGCTATCTACTGTAGCGGACGGTCACCTCTTTTAAAGCGTCGGCCAGGCGCTCGTCCAGTTGTCCGGGCAAAAGCCGCCACCCCCAGGAGCCGTCCGCCTTGCCGGGCCGGTTCATCCGGGCGGCACTTCCCAGCCCCAGGATGTCCTGCACTGGAATGATGGTGGTTTCGGCCACCGACGACAGGGCGGTGCGGATCAGGTCCCAGTGAATCCGGCTGCCGTCGGTTTTCAGGTAATCGCACACGGCGTGACGCACCGGCCCGTCCAGCCCTTTGTACCATCCCACTGTCGTATCGTTGTCGTGGGTGCCGGTGTAGACCACCTGAGCGGGCCGGTGGTGGTGCGGCAGGTGGGTGTTCTCCGCGCCGGAGTCAAAGGCAAACTGCAACACCGCCATACCGGGAAAGCCGACCGCTTCCCTGAGGGCAATTACGTCGTCGGTGATGATCCCCAGATCCTCCGCAATAAACGGCAGCTTGTTGATTGGACCCAGTGCCGCAGACACGGCGGTAAACAGGGCGGTGCCGGGACCGGTCACCCACGTGCCGGAGGTGGCGTCGGCAGCGTCCGCAGGCACCTCCCATCCGGCGGCAAACCCGCGAAAGTGATCCAGCCGCAAAATATCCACCTGGGCCAGGGCCGCCCGTATGCGCTCCACCCACCAGGCAAAGCCGGTATCTGCGTGGGCACTCCAGCGATAGACCGGGTTGCCCCACAACTGACCGGTGGCGCTGAAATAGTCGGGCGGCACCCCGGCCACCACGGTCGGATGGCCACGCCGATCCAGCTTGAACAGTTCCGGGTGACACCACACGTCCACACTGTCGTGGGGTAAAAAGATGGGCAGGTCGCCAATGATGGCCACCCCGTTTTTTGCCGCATAGCGGCGCACCGCCTGCCACTGACCATGAAACAGAAACTGATCGTAGCGCACCCGTTCGATCTGGTCGGTCAACCGGGTGCGCAACGCTTCCAGCGTCTCCGGTCTGCGCTCGCGCACCGGCGCTTCCCACTGGTACCACGGGGTGCCCTCATAGTGGGCCTTCAGCGCGACAAACAGAGCGTAGTCATCCAGCCAATCTTTCTCTTCGGCGCAAAATCGGACGAACCCCGCCGCCGCCTTGGGGGGGGATTTGCGGAACCGCTCAAAGGCGCGGGCAAGCAGGGCGGTTTTGGCATGGAACGCCACGTCAAAGTCCACCTGGTCCCCGGCCGTCTCATCAATGTTGGCCAGGTCGTCCGGGTGCAAATGACCGTCCGCCACCAACTGTACCGGACTGATCAACAGCGGGTTGCCCGCATGGGTGGAAAGGCAGGTGTACGGAGAGTTGCCGTGCCCCACGTGCCCCAGTGGCAACACCTGCCAGCGGCGCTGTCCTGCCGCCTTTAAAAAGTCGATAAATTGATATGCCTCGCAGCCGAAATCGCCCACCCCCACACCACCTGGCAGTGACGTGGGATGAAGCAGCAGGCCGCTGACGCGATCATTTACCAAGGGCACCTCACCCGAAACCCGTAAAATTCATCGTGACTTCTTTTCATGGTACACGTTTCCGGCGGCACCCGCGAACCGCAAGGGAACGGCCGGGGGCAGGATGGCGATTCGCTAACTTGTGCTTGACCAGCCCGAACGGGCACATTTAGCATCACCCTTTAATTGTCGCAAGGGGTACACATAACCGTTTGAACGTGCGGAACTATTTTGCAATCCACCTCGGTCATCCGGGGCGGGCGGCAAGCGTTATCTAAGGAGTCATCATGAAAAACCCACTCGAATCCATTACCGGAACCATCGTCTCGGGGTTCGTCCTGACGGGGATTCTTTATTTTGTCGTCAAGGGAGTGATGGGCTGACCCGGCCACACATGCCGGACCCTCAACCACTGCTACAGACTGGAGATTATTATGGAATTCGCGTTTTTTGCCCGCTGGGCACACTTTCTGGCCGGAATCACCTGGATCGGCCTGCTTTACTACTTTAACTTTGTACAGGTGCCGGGACTCGGCGCCGCCAAGGCCGACGGCACCGCCCCCGGCATCACCAAGCACATCGCCCCCCGGGCGCTGTTGTGGTTCCGCTGGTCCGCCGTGGTCACCTGGCTTTCCGGTGCCGCCATCCTCGGGCACATGGGCATTTTCGGCAAGGCGTTCATGCTGCAAGGCAACGCCGCCATCATCGGCATGGGCGCGTGGCTCGGCACCATCATGCTGTTCAACGTATGGGTGCTGATCTGGCCCAACCAGAAAAAAATACTGGGCATGGTGGAGGCCACCGACGAGCAGAAGGCCAAAGCGGCCCGCACCGCGCTGCTGGCCTCCCGCACCAACACCGTGCTGTCGATCCCGATGCTGTTCTTTATGGCGGCCCAGACCCACGGCACCATTCTGTTCAACTAATCTGATTCCTTGCGGGCCTGATTCCCGCCGGGGTGGTACATCCATCCCGGCGGGGCACAAGCCAGGGCCTGTTAACAAACCCTAGTCGGCCCGGCGGCGCTTTAACCTGGCCACCAGTTCCTCGTCCAGGCGCACGTGGATGACCCGTTCCTGGGTCACCAGCACCTGACCGGGGTTGCCACCCCGTGGTTTTTTCAGGTATTTACGCTGGGCGCAGATCACCTCGCCACCCCCCTGATTTTTTAATTTGCTGAAGTGGGCGGCCAGTGCCGCCGCTTCGTGCACCGCCCGTTCCGGTGCCGTGCCGCCGCTGCCCCGCAGCAAAACGTGGGAGCCGGAGGTGTCTCTGGCGTGAAACCACAGGTCGTTGCCCCGGGCCAGACGGAAGGTAATGCGATCGTTTTCCGTGGCGTTGCGGCCCACATAGATGTCCCACTTGTCGGACGAGACAAACCGCCGCAGATCTCCGCCGGATTTGTCGGTACGCCGCCCGGCCTTCGGCGCAGATTTCTGCCGTGCCAGGAGCGCCTTTTCCGGTGCCTCCGCAAGCATCACTTCCTGCTTTGCCAGCCGTTCCAGATCGGCATGGGCGGCGGCAATGCGTGCGGTGATCTGCGGGCGGCCCGAGCGCGCCTTTCTGGCCTTCTTAAAAAGGTCTTCAATATGCTGCTCCGGGGTGCGCTCCGGGTCCAGCACGATTGTGCATTCCGGGCTGCCCTCCACATGCCAGTCGGTCACACTCACCTGCGACATGCCCCGTTTTAATAGATGCCGGTGGGCGGCAAGCAACTCCCCTTCCCGGGCCAGTTCTTCCCAGCCGTCCAGGCGGGCAAGGTCCCGCTCCATGGCGGCAATTTTGCGCGTGATGCGTTTTTTCTCCCGCCCGATGCGAGCAGCTTGCGCGCGCACGGCCCGTTCCGTGTGCTGCCTGCCCGCCCATTCGGCATAGCGGGCCTCCAGTTGCACACAGGTGATTTTTTCTGCGGCCTCCGCAGGCGGCGTGGCGGTCGGCGGCGCGGGCGGCAGGTACACATCGCCCACGGCCAGCCCGCGGGTACCACCCGGTCCACTTACCGCTAGCACCCGCTGTTGATCGTCCAGCAAAAACAGCCGCCCACGGGAAAACAGTTCCGCCACCAGACTGCCTTGCCACTGCTCTTCCTCATCTTTGTGACGGCTGATCGTCAGCACCACCACCCGATCGCCCGCAAGCTGTTCGATGCCGACCACCCGTGCCGGGCGCATCAACTTTCTGGCCCGCAAGGTCAGCGCGCATGGCCCCGGCGGCGTCGGCGGCAGGTTGTCCGCCAGATGAATCCGTGACAGCCCGGCGGCCACGCCGATCACAAACTCCACGTTGCGCCCGGATTTTCTGACCTCAAACGCCAGATGGTCGGGCAGCGGTTCGCGAATTTTGACCACCACCCCATCCGTTACGGCGGCGGACACCTGGCGCACGGCGGCGGCAATTTCGGCCCGGTTCATCGACCGGGGGTGCATGGGGCAAGAATGGGTCATGGTGATAGCGAATATTACCGGTCACCGTCTCCCCCCTCAAGTCCTGCGGGCGCCTTCCCGAAAAGGAGGAAGGGAGAGAGCGCCGCTACCGGCCCCATTTTTAAATACCCGTGCAGGCAGTATTCACATGACCTTTTACGGACGTCTTACTTTTTCGCTGACCGTAGCCGCTGCCGGCGGCGCGACCGCGCTTGCGGCCCTGTCGGTTACCCGGTTGCCCCAGTACGCCACATGGGCGATCGGCTCCGCCGTGCTCATTGCCACCATTGTGGTACTGGCGCACTGGACGCTAAAGCCAATCAAACAACTGGCCATGCGCGCCGGCATCTCGCCGACCGCCTCCTCGGAACAGTTGCTGCCGTACCTGGAGCGAGCCTTTCCCGATCAGGAACTGCGCTCCGCATTCCTGTCGTACATGGGGCAACAACTGGATGAATGCGTCAAGGCCGCCCTGGCATTCGGCACCGCCGCCGAAGCGGGCTTAAGCGCCGGACCCAACGGCAAAAAGATCACAACGGATGACCTGTGGGAACACATCGACCCGTTGCAGGAGCAAATTTCACGGGTGGCGTGGCTCTCCGGTGCGGACGCATTTATGGGGGAGCCCCACCTCAAACGGGTGGCCGTTTCGCACCTGATTGAGCAAGCCATGGCACCGTATCAAGGGGTCGCCGAAGATGCGGGCATTTCCCTTTCGGTCCATATGGAGTATATGGACGAGGTCACCGCCGACCCCGGTATGCTGGCCCTCACCGTGGACGCCCTGCTGTCCACAACGATCCGCTCGCTGCCCGGCGGGGGTGACATTATCGTCCGGGCAGAGCAACCGGACGCGACGGGCGGCAGGGAGCTTGTCATCAGCGTATCCGGTTCCACCAACGGCCCATCGCACCCCCGCGCCCCGCTCTCTCCGGAAGCAGAGCCCGCCCTGATCATGGCCACCCACCTGAGTACACACCTGGGAGGCAACCTGCACAGTGAACCCCTTTCCGAAGCGGGGTGCCGGTACACAATGACCATCCCGGTCACCCCGGTGGCCAGGCGCGCCGCCGCATAACGGCAAGGGGATGGGCATCCGCTTTATATCCTCCCCGCGCCAGGGCCCGCTGTCTCACTTTGTGGACGGCAGCGCCACCACCCAACAGAAAGTGCGGAACCTGATCTGTGACCTGACAGATCGTTTGCAGGCGGATGCCGCCGTACTGCTGCTGCGTGAAGGCGATCAGTGGCAGGTGATGGCCACTGCGGGCGAAAAGGCCCGGAGCATACCGACAGGCAGCACCTTTCCGGCAAATAAAAACCCGATCCTTTCTGCCGACTATCATCCGGAGCAGGAGGAAATACCGGCTGAGCCAGCGCCGTTTGCACAGTCTCTGGGGTCCGTCGCCCTGGGAGATGCCATCTGCTGCCCGGTGGTGACGGACAACAAGCTGGCGGGCACGCTCAACCTTTATATGGACTCGGATCGCAATTTCGATCCGGCAGCGGCCGAAGCCGTTGTATACTGCGCGGAACTGTTTGCGGCCCTGCTGGGTAACCCGGACAGGGCCAGCCGGCAGGAGCCCCCGGATACGGCAAAAACCGGCATCGTGGAAGAGGCGGTCGCGCTGGGGGAATTGCCCCTGCTGCTGTCTTTGCTCAACCACGACATGCGCTCTCCCATCAACGCCATGCTGGGTTTTTCGGAACTACTCATGTCTCCGGACTGCGCCGCGGACGATGTGGCCCGCTATGCACAGATGATTGCAACGGGAGGCCATGCCCTCACGGACACCCTCGATCGACTGATACGGCTGATGCGTATTGTGATTGGTCAGACCGGTTGGCAGCCCGTACACACGCAGGTTGCGGACATATTTTCCGGCATCGCGCTGGAAGGCACCCCGGACGGGGACGCCCACTGGGATGTGACGGCCATCTGCGACGCTATCAACGCCCTGTCCGCCCATACAAAAACGGCCACGGGAGACGGCCAGGTACTGGTGATGTCCAGCCCCACCCACGTGCACCTGACCATTGGCGCGCCGTCCGCAGAGGAGCACCTCCTGGATCCGGCCTACCGCAGCGCCCAGGTACAGTTTGCCCGGCAGGTGGTCATGGCCCACGACGGCGTGATTCGCACTGATACGTCCGGCACCTGGTTTTCGGTGTTACTGCCGCGCTACCCGGAAACGTTTTCGGGTTCGGCCGCAGGCTCCCCGGAACCCGCTTCCTGATCCACCCCGCCCCATACCAGCCGACACGCCCCCCAGGTAATGCCGCCGCCAAAGGTGGCCAGCACCACGTGATCGCCGGGCCGTAGATCCCGCTCTCGCCACGCCCGGTCCAGGGTGATGGGCAGGGAAGCCGAAGAGGTGTTGCCGTATTCGGCCAACGTGGTCACAATCCGGTCCGGCGCGATTTTCAGGCGCTTGCCCACGGCTTCCAGAATACGCAGGTTGGCCTGATGAAACACAAAACAGGCCACGTCGGAAATTTCCAGACCCCCTGTGGCCAGCACCTTGCGAATTACTTCGGAAAAACGGCTGACCGCCATTTTAAACAGCGCGATCCCGTCCATTTTCAGCGTATGCAGCCCGGCTTTCAGGGTATCGGCACTCATGGGCATACGGGAGCCACCGGCGGGCAGGTGCACCCACTGCCAGCGTGACCCGTCGGTATGCAGGATAACCGGACCGATTAACTCCGGCCCGACTGATTCCGGCCCGCCCACCCCGACTGATTCCGGCCCGCCCACCCCGACTGATTCCGGCCCGCCCACCCCCTCGATGATGGCCGCGCCCGCGCCGTCTCCGAACAACATCGCCGTGGACGGGTCGTCCATGTCCAGAAACCGGCTTTTCACGTCCGCGGCGACAATCAGCACCCGCCGGGCGGTGCCCCCCAAAATAGCCGCCCGCGCCATGGACAAGGCCGCCAGAAACCCGGAGCAGGAGGCAAACACATCCATGGCCGCCGCAGGCCCAATGCCCAGCCCCTCCTGCACCAGGCAGGCGGTAGACGGAAACGCCATATCCGGCGAGGTGGTGGAAACGAGTACCAGATCAATCGATTCCGGGCGGATGCCGGTCTCCGCCAGCACTTTTTTACCCGCGGCAATGCCTAAGGTGGACGAGGCAACATCGTCCCCGGCCCAGCGGCGGGCGGCAATGCCCGTGCGCCGGACAATCTCTTGCTCACTCAAGCCCCAGATGGCCGCCAGCTCCGCGCTTTTTACCACCCGTTCGGGCACGTGGGCAGCGGTGCCTCGCACCACCACGCGAAGTGCTTTGTTTCTACCACTCATGGTGCGCGATTGTAGGGGCCACACGGCCCATGGTCAACGTGGAAAATTGCAGAGGTTAACCATTTTCCCAAAACGGCAGGGGGCACCTGCCATGCGCTCACCGCCTGTGTGGTTGTGCTAGTCTGTCGGCTCGATTTGCAGCCACCCAGGCGTCCGGCACAAACATGGAGGGGACCCGTGAAACAGTTGAGATTCAAGCAGTTGACGAAGGCGGCGCTGATCGGCATGGGGCTGGCGCTGCTGATTTCCGCAGGCTGCGCCAGCCCCGAGGAAAAAATCGCCCGCCATCAGGCGGAAGGCGACCGCTATATGGAAGAAGAGCAGTACCGGCAGGCGGTGATTGAATACCGCAATGTAATCCAGCTGAACCCGCAATCGTCCACGGCACATACACGGCTGGGCACGGCCCTGTTAAAAATGGGATCGGCCGGAAATGTCAAAGGCGCGTTCGTCTCCTTCAGTCAGGCGGTCAAACTTGAGCCGTCCAATCTGGAAGCACAGTTGGAAATCACCCGCTTTCTGATTGCGGCAAGGCAATACCCGGCTGCCAGAACCAGCGTGGAGGCGTTACTGACCCACCACCCGGATCACCCGGAAGGGCGGCTTCTTTACGCCGGTATCCTGGCCAACCTGGAGGAAGTGGAACAAAGCCGCACCCTCTATCTGGCGCTCCTTGAAGAGGACCCGAAATCATGGAATGCCCATTTCGGACTGGGGATGCTCCTGACCGGCCAAAAAGAGTACAAACAGGCCGAAACCCACCTGAAACAGGCCATCGAATCCTCCCAAACCGCCGCGCCGCGCCTGAGCCTGAGTCGGCTTTACCTGATTCAACAGCGGGTGGACGATGCACAAAATGTGCTGAAAGAGGCCATCAAAGCCGTACCGGAATCGATACCGGCATACCTGCAACTGTCCCGCTTGCACCTGGTTGACCAGCACCCGGAGCAGGCCAAAAAAGTGCTGTCCAACCTGATCACCGCCCTGCCCGAACAGCCCGTCGGATACCGTCATCTGGGCGACCTGCACCGCCATCTGGGCGAGATTGAACAGGCGGAAAAAATCTATCTGCAAGGCACCGGGCAGGCCAGCCCAGCCGATGACCTGCATATTCAGCTGGCCGCCCTGCGCCTTCGCAAAGACGCGATTGAGGCCGTTGAGGCCCAGGCCGAGTCACTCAGAACGGGCGCTGACAACGCGTGGCTGGCCGCGTTTCTGGACGGGCAGGTGGCCCTCCAGAAAAAAGAGATCAAAATGGCGATCACCCACTTTGAGCAAGCCATAAATGACCGTCCCGGCATGCCGCTGGCCCACACCTATCTGGGCCGCGCCCATTTGCTCGCAGGCAACATCAACAGCGCCAAAGAACAGCTGAAGCTGGCGGTGGAAGGTGCCGGGTCGTTGCTGCCCGCGCATCTGGATCTGGCCCGCATCTACCTGCGGGAAGGCAATCTGGATGACGCAAAAACAGAGTTGATCACCATCACCCGTCTGGCCCCCAACCTGCCGGACACCCTGTTTTTGACCGGGCTGGCCGCCATGGCGGAGCGCAAGCCAAAAGCAGCGCTGGAGGCGTTTGAACGCCTGGTTTCCGTGCGGCCCGACCACCCGGAAGGGCACCTGCAACTGGGGCGTGTCCACCTGATTCTGGGCCATCCCGGCGCCGCAAAAAAATCGCTGGAGCGCGCCCTGGAGATCGCCCCGGAGCAGATCCAGGCGCTGGAGTTGCTGGTGCGCGAGGCCCTGTCCCGCATGGCACCGGAACAAGCGGAACAACGCATCCGGGCGCATATGGAAAAACACCCCGGCAGTGCCAGGGCCCACCATCTGCTGGGGCAGGTGCTGCAAATACGCGGGCAACAGGAAGCGGCAACCGCCGAATATGAAGCCGCCCTGAAGGCGGACGACAGCTACCTGCCAGCCTATGCCGCCCTGGGCAACATCTACCTTGGCAACAAGGATTCCGACCGGGCCGTGCAGAACCTGAACGCCATTTTGGAGCGCGATCCGGCCCAGCCCCGCGCGCGCATGTTACTGGGGGTATTGCACGAACAAAAAGGCGAAACGGATGCCGCCATCGCCGCCTATCAGGAAACGCTGAAACACAACCCCCGGTTTGCCCCCGCCGCCAACAACCTGGCCTGGCTCTACGCCCACGGCAACGGCAATCTGGACGTAGCGCTGGGCCTGGCCCAGACCGCCCGCGAGGTAGACCCGAACGATCCGGGCACCGCCGACACACTGGGGTGGATCTATTACCTGAAAGGCGCATACCTGAAGGCTCAGGGGTTGCTGGATGAAGCACTGGAAAAAATGCCCGACCACCCGGTGGTGAACTACCACGCCGGGATGACCCAGCTAAAGCGCAACCACCCGGAACGGGCGCGCGAATACCTTACCCGGGCACTGGCAACGGGAGGGGACTTTCCGGGGCGGGATAAAGCCGAACAGGCCCTTGCAGGGCTGACGGAGCCGTAGCGGTTAAATCGCGGCGGACAGGGCCGAACCCGCAAACACGGGCTCCGGTACCGTATCCACCAGTTTCCAACTGTCGACGTTCTTCAGGATGGCCTGAACCGCCCGGGTGTGAAGGGCATGACCGGAACGAACGGCCGTGATGTCCGCGTGAACAGACAGGCCCGCCAGCGCAAAATCACCGATCAAATCCAGCACCTTGTGACGCACAAACTCATCGGCAAAGCGCAGGCCACCCGGATTTAAAACCCCTTCATCGCCCACAACGATCGCGTTGTCGAGGGAGCCGCCCCGGGCAAGCCCTGCCTGCCTGAGCGCCTCCACCTCATGGACAAAGCCGAAGGTGCGCGCCGGGCTTAACTGGCGCACGAAATTTTCCCGGGTAAAGACAAACCGGAAGTACTGACGCCCCACCGCCGGGTGGGCAAAATCAATCTCGTAGCAAATGGACGTTTGGGCGGATGCGGCGGGCCGCAATTCGATCCACTTGTCTCCATCTTCCACACGAATGGGACGGGTGATGCAGATGGTACGGCTGGGTGCTCCCTGCTCCACAACGCCCGCAGCCACAATGCCTTCGACAAACGGGGCCGCACTCCCATCCATAATCGGCACTTCGTTTGCGTTCATGCGGATCAACGCATTGTCGACACCCAGCCCGGCCAGCGCCGCAAGCAGGTGCTCTACCGTGTGCAGGGTGTGGACGCCGTCTCCCAAAGAGGTGGCATACGCCGAACCCGCCAGGTTTTCGGGGCGCGCAGCAATGGTGAACGGCTTGTCCGCGCCCGCAGGGAGCACCTCAAACCGAATTCCCTCATTTTCCCCTGCGGGGCAGATGGAAAGGGCAACCGCCTCACCCGTATGCAGTCCGATCCCCGAAAAGTTTGCCTCAGTTGCTACCGTCCTTTGGTATGCCATGCGTCAATCCCTGTTCTTGTCCTGTTCTTGCCCCGGCACCTTGCCCTGGTACCTGAAAATCGCTCACCGGGTACAATTTTCTTCACAATTCCAAATAGTTGGGAATTGTCTGCACCCGGACGTGCGGCGCTTTTCATGTGCAACCCGTGTGCCATTCGTCGAAAAAATGTCGGTGTTTTCATAACATACTGTTTTATATTATCTTTTTTACTACACCCAGGGTGATGCCAGCGTGCGATGGGCGGGAACAGGCGGGTGAAAACGACCCGTGCCCGGAACAAACCGGGTACCTTTCGCACATCCTGGAACACTCAGGGGGTGCGTGGCATTGACGGACCGGGGCGGACGTGGAACAATGCCTGCTTATGGAAGAAACACAGGATCATGAGGTTCCTGCGTCCGGCGACCTGACCAAGGTTCCGCTCGTAAGCATTCTGGAACACCTCACACAATCGGCAGCCACGACCACCCTTGTCGTCAATCAGGGGACAACGGTCAAGGCAATCTATATCCAGAAGGGGGAGATCGTTTACGCCACCTCCACCATCAAAATCGATCGCCTGGGTGAAACGCTGCTCCGCCACGGAACCATCTCCCAGACCGCGCACAAGGCGGCCACCAAGCAGATGCACCAGACCGGAAAGCGGGAAGGGGAAACCCTGGTGGAAATGGGCGTGCTCACCCCGAAAGGGCTGTTTGAGGGTCTGAAAATGCAGGTGGAGGAGATCATCATCTCCATCTTCATGTGGGACAAGGGCGAATACCAGATGGCCGACGGCGCCCTGCCGATCTACATCACCATCCTGCCGATCCACCTGGGCACGCTGCTGCCGAAGGCGCTGGAGCGGATGGGCACGGACTAGCGTCTGTTTCACAGGCCCTGGGCCTGTTCGCACAACCCGAAATTTTCCGCCGCTATGCCTGCGGGTCCGTTTCTTTGGCTTCCCGCCGCACCTTGCGCGGGTCCATCCATATATCGAACACGCCAAAGACACCCAGCAGCACCACCAGCACCGGCCACATCAGCAGCATGATGTAAAATATCGCCTGTAGCGCAATGTGCGTCTGCCTGGCCCGAAATACAAAGACCATCACCGCCCACCCCTGCAGGGCATAGGCCAGCGCCAACACCCCCAGCACGTTGCCCGCGACCATGCGGGTGAGTATACCCGGCACCAGCACCACAACGCCTGCGGCAATCAGCACCCATATCCAGCGGTCGGGAAAGTACCAACGGGTAAGTGATGGCGAAACCAGCACGGCGGGGTGCGGGTTCAGGGAAAAGTAGTGGCGGGTGGCAAGCAGGCCAAATACGCAGATGAGCGCCCCGCTCCACATGAAACTGGTGGGGCTGGTGTAATACAGAAAGTCGGTCAAAAACGCCGCCTGTTTCTCCAGCGGCACAACGGCAAGCTCCGGGGCGCCCGCCTGCCGATAGGCGGCAATGGTGCGCTCCACCATCTCTGCAATCTGCGCCCGCATACCGCCCGGAGAAAAGGTCTCAACGGCCCAAAATGTGGTGACGGTAAAAATGACGGCGGCAGCGCCCACCATCCGCTCTGGCGCCCAGCCGAAAACCAGCCCCCGGGCAATGAGCACGGCAGGAACGGCGGCGCCAAATAAAAAGGCGCCGCTCGCTCCCGGACCCAGCAGGATACCGGAAATCAGCATGGCGCCACCCGCCGCGCCCAGCAGGTAGACTTCCCCCTGCCGAATACCGACGATCGCAAGCGGGGCCGAGGCAAACAGGGCAAACGGCACCCCGAAGCCGCCCAGAAAATAGACGGAGGAAAACAACGACAGGGCAAGAAAAAGGGACGCGGCCGCTTCGGCCAACGCCCCTTTGAAACCTGCCTGCCCCGGTTCGGATTGCGGCTCGGTCAGACCGGCACCTCCTTGAAGGCAATCAGGGCGATGGCCCGTGCCCGTTTGATGGAACGGGTCAACTGCCGCTGATGGGGGGCGCAGGCCCCGGAAACACGGCTGGGGATAATCTTGCCCCGCTCGGTAATGAACCGGCGCAGGGTGCCCACATCCTTGTAGTCGATCTCTTCGACCTTGTCCACGCAAAAACGGCACACGCGCCGCCGGTACACCTTGGATTTCATCATGATCTGTTTACTTCCTATCTGTTCTGCATGCGCCCGCGTTCACGTGAAGGAGGCGGGGCGTGCCTGTACATTCAATTAAAACGGGATATCGTCATCGGTAAAGTCGGGAGGCCCGGTCGCTGCGGGGCTGCTGCCTGCACTGGCACCGGCGCTTGCACTGCTGGCCACTTGCTGTCTGCCGCCATCGCCTGCGGCCATGTCGGAGCGGCGCGGCATAAAGCGCACGTTCTGGGCCACCACCTCGTGCTTGCTGCGCTTGCTGCCGTCCTCCGCCTCCCAGCGGCGATGGGACAGGCGACCATCCACAATCACGCCGCCGCCCTTGCTCAGGTACTGACTGCACGATTCCGCCTGCTTGCCAAACACCACCACGTCGATGTAGCACACATCTTCCCGCATTTCTTCCCCTTGCCGGAACCGGTGGTTGATCGCCAGGCTCAGGGTGGTGACCGCCGTCCCGCTGGGGGTGTAACGGAGTTCCGGATCGCGGGTCAGATTGCCGATCAGAATGACTTTGTTAAAACTGGTCATCGGGTTTACTCCCCAGTGGCAGCCGGTTCAGCCTCCGCCTCTTCGGCAACGGGCTCATCGGCGGGTTTCTCAGTGACCGCCTCAGCATCCTTGCCAGGCGCTTCCTCTTTCTTGTCGGACGCCGTCTCTTTCACGTCAGCCGCAGGTTTTGCCTCGGCTGCAGCTTTTGCCTCGGCCGCAGGTTTTTTGTCGGCTGCAGATTTTTTGTCGGCCTCGGGCGCGGCGGCCACGATCTCATCGGCCGGCTCTTCGTCCTTTACGGCCTCCGGGTCGATATCCAGCTTGATCGTCAGAAACTTGAGATAGGCCTCATCCAGCCGGAACATCCGTTCCATGGTCGACATGATCCCGGCGTCTCCCACGTAGCGAATGAGCTGGTAGTTGCCTTTAGTTTGCTTGGCGATGTTGTAGGCAAGCCGCTTCTTGCCCCAGTTTTCCCGGCGATAAAGGCGCCCCTTGCCCTTGTCGATCAGGTCGGTGACTTTCCCGCGGGCAGTGGCGACGGCCTCGTCACCGAGGTCCGGGTGCAGAATATAGATGGTCTCGTAGCAGTGCATTGATGCTCCTCATGGGCATAAGGCCCCGGACACCATGCCCGGAGCGAGGAAAAAGAAAAAGAGTATACGCTAAGGGTGCGCCTGTCCGCAACGACACATGGGTCCCCGAACAGGCATGCCGGTTTGTGGTATATATGCACAGGCTGTATCGGGTCGCCAGCTAATTTCAGCCACCAGGAGAAATATGAAAAACGTGGGCGTGGTGCTGTCCGGGTGCGGGGTATACGACGGGGCGGAAATTTACGAGTCGGTCATCACCCTGCTTGCCCTCGACCGGGCAGGGGCGAACGTGATCTGCATGGCCCCCAACGTGGACCAGGCCCACGTGATTAACCATCTGACCGGGGAAGAATCCGCCGAAACCCGCAATGTACTGGTGGAAGCCGCCCGCATTGTCCGGGGCAACATTCAGGATATTCAGGACATTTCCGGCCATGACCTGGACGCGCTGATCTTCCCCGGCGGTTTCGGCGCGGCAAAGAACCTGTCCTCATTTGCCTTCCGTGGGGCCGATTGCACGGTCCACGGCGATGTGACCCGACTGGTAAAGCAGGTGCATCAGGACGGCAAGCCCATCGGCGCCATCTGTATTTCGCCGGTGGTGCTGGCAAAAATTTTTGGGGGGGAGGTGCAGCTGGAATTGACCTGCGGCAGCGACCCGGACACTGCGGAGGCCATCAACAAAATGGGGGGCAAGCACCGGGAGGCACCGGTCACCGAAATTGTGGTGGATACGGCGGGCAAGGTGGTCACCACCCCGGCCTACATGTGTGCAAACACGATATCGGAAGCAGCCACCGGCATCGAAAAGCTGGTGGCCAAGGTGCTGGAACTGGCGTAAACCTGCGCCGGGGGCACAGGCTCAAGGGTCAGGCCGAGGCGAAGCGGATCAAGTTAGATCCATGGCCTCCTGGGCCTCTTGCTCGGTCTTGCAATCGATGCAAAGCGTGGTGACCGGGCGGGCCTTCAGGCGTTCTAACTGAATCGGTTCGTCACACTCTTCGCAGGTGCCGTAGTCACCGGTGGCAATCCGCTCCAGCGTTTCCTCGATCTTGATGAGCAGTTTCTGCTCCCGGCTACGCATACGGATGTTCAGGTTCTGGTCCTGCTCCGCCGTAGCCTGATCGCTCATATCAGGGAAATTTGTGCCGTCCGTACCCATGCTGCCGGTAGCGATAATTTCCTCGTTGGTTGCAAGGATCTCATCCCGCTGCTGTTCCAGCATCACACGGATTTCATCAAAATTTTGGGAACCACCCTCGGTCATCACAAAATACCCTCATCACAGATAGACGCCGCACTGGCGTATGGGCTCATATTCAACAGAACGCCGTAATTTATCAGCACGGCTATACCAAGTCAACCCGATAGCCTTCTGCTCCTTGACAGGGAACCGGTCGGACCGCGTAAAATACCGGGTTCCCGAGGTGGAGATTTGAACCGGGGCGTGGCGCAGTCAGGTAGCGCACCTGCTTTGGGAGCAGGGTGTCGGAGGTTCAAATCCTCTCGCCCCGACCACCCTGATATCCTCCGCATACGGCAAGTTGTCGCGGGGGCCGCGTCTTGTGGAGCCCGCGCCTGTAGCTCAGCTGGATAGAGCAGCGGCCTTCTAAGCCGCAGGTCAGAGGTTCGAATCCTCTCAGGCGCGCCATGTGGTCAGAGCGTGCCGGGTGAGGGACAAAAAACTTTGTGGTGAGCGTAGCTCAGTTGGTAGAGCCCCGGATTGTGATTCCGGTGGTCGCGGGTTCAAGTCCCGTCGTTCACCCCATTATTTAAATAAAAAGGCCCGGAAGAGGACTCTTCCGGGCCTTTTTGTCCCCTTTGTGGGCACTGCCCCTACAGGTGCCCCCGCCCCTCCTTGAGGTGTTTCATCCCCGCTTTGGCGTGATCCATGGCCACGGGTCCGTGCCCCATCCCGGCGTGATCAATGGCCTCCTGCACGTGTCCGACACCCACCTTGGTGTGGCCGATGAACTCCTTTACGTGCGGATTGCCGCTGGCGGCCAACTCCTCCCGGGCATGTTTAAGCGCCTCGTCCGCGTGGTGGATGGTCTGTTTGGCGTGGTCGATCATCACGTTCAGGTGCCCCAGACTGCCGTGGTCCAGCATCTCCTGCCCGTGGGAGAGCGATTCATCCGCGTGTTTTTTGGCGGTCTCCCCATGCGGGCCGGCAAACGCCGTGGCGGTCAACAGCAGGCCGACTACGGCAAAGGAGGCGACAAAGAGAAGATTTTTTTTGAGCTTACTCATGATTGTGAATTCTCACTCTTGGCTGACAGGTTGTGTGGAATATCGACATGAACTTTTTATTTTTTGGCTACCTGCGCAATATAGAACGTGACCCGCCGCTTCGCAACTTATCCGCGTGCGCCCTTCATTTGCGTGCGTCCGGGGGAGTATCATGGGCACGCGGCACCCCCGTTACCTGCAAGGAACCCATTGCCTGAAATCAATCAACAGATTCCCTCAAAAGACCGCCTGATCGTAGCCCTCGACGTGCCCGATGGCGATGCCGCCCACGCACTGGTAAAACAGTTGGGCGATACCGTCAGCTTCTATAAGCTGGGCCTTGAACTGCTCATGAGTGACGACTACTGGAGTCTGGTGGACTGGCTGACCGGGCAAAACAAAAAAGTGTTTGCCGACATCAAATTTTTTGATGTGCCCAAAACCGTGGAACGGGCGGTACGGCGGCTATCTGAAAGAGCCGTCACCTTCGTGACCGTGCACGGCAACGACGCCATCATGGAGGCGGCAGCCGGTGCCAAGGGCACGATGCAGGTGCTGGCCGTCACGGTGCTGACCAGCCTGGACA
>CBDUXI010000001.1:0-97876 GCA_965371175.1 uncultured bacterium | reverse complement strand
GTCTTTGTGTTAACCGAGTCCCTCCTCCCCCACCCGACGCCTTTCACATTTTGGCACCGCAAATCAGCTATCGACCATCTCTTTGAGTTCCTGACCCGCCTTAAAGAACGGTACGTGCTTTTCAGGCACCCGGACGACCTCTCCGGTTTTCGGGTTGCGGCCCTCACGGGCGGCGCGAAAACGCAGGCGGAAACTGCCAAAGCCGCGTATTTCTACCTTGTCGCCCACCGACAGGGCATCCTTGATGCTGCCAAACACGGTGCTGACCAGCACGTCCACCTGACTGCGGGTAAGTCCATCCACCTTCTTTGACACGTTGTCGATCAGTTCCGCCTTGGTCATGACAATTCCCTTTTTTTGCCTGAGTTTAGCAGACTTCGGCCTACGGTGACATGAGGTACATGGCCTGCACCCCGGACCGCCCGGAAGCGCCAGCCTTGGGCCACGGAACCAACGATTCGGCACCGGCCAGAAAGCGGTCCAGCGGGCTCTCTTTGCGTTCCAGCACCTTGGGTTTGCCGGAAATACCCGCCAGTTCGCCGGCGCGGGCAATGGCGGTATCCAGGTTCCCCAACTCGTCCACCAGCCCTTCCGCCACCGCCTGTTTTCCGGTAAAGATGCGACCGTCCGCCAACGGACGGATTTCCGCTATTTCGCGCCCGCGGCCACGGGCTACCGCCTCAATGAACTGGTCGTGGATATCATCGATAACCCCTTGCAGAATGCGCCTTTCCGGGACGGTCATTTCGCGGAACGGAGAACCGAGATCCTTGTTCTTCCCGGCCTTGATGGTCACGCTCTGTACGCCCACCTTTTCCAGCAGCCCCTCAAAGTTGGCCATCGACATGATCACGCCGATGCTGCCCGTCAGGGTGCCCGGATTGGCCAGAATCAAATCGGACGGGGCGGCCACATAATAGCCGCCGGAGGCCGCCACGGTGCCCATGGAGGTCACCACGGTACGGCCGCTCTCCTGAAACTCGACCACCGCATCGTGGATCTCCTGAGAGGCCACCACACCGCCGCCGGGGCTGTCCACCCGTAGCACCAGCGCCCGCACCCGATCGTCCTTCTGATAGGCATGGATGGCGGCCACCGTTTCGCGGGCGTCCATGATCGGGCCTTCCACCCGCACCAGGGCCACCCGCTCGCCGGACATGGGTGCGATGGCGTACACCCCCAGGTAGCTGAACACAAAAATGGCCGCGGCAAACGCCGCAAACACGACCAGTCCGATCTTCAACGCCTTACGGGGGGATACATCCACCATAGGAATAACGAAAGGGGGTTACCCCTCGTCGTCCTTCTTCTTGCCTTTTTCAAGTTGATCCTTGAGCAGACTGCCCAGGGTGGTTCCGCCGCCACCACCACCCTTGTCGGTCCGTTGCTTGGACTGGTAGCTGGCCACATCGCCCGCCTCGGAGTCGCCGGTAAGCGCTTTCATGGACAGGGCGATTTTTTGCTCTTCCACATCCAGGCGGATGATCTTGGCTTCCACCTTATCCCCCTCGCTCACCACGTCACTCATGCGCTTGCCCTCGCCGATGGGCATTTCACTGGCCGGAATCAGGCCTTCGACGCCTTCTTCCAACTGCACAAACACGCCAAAGTCGGCAATCTTGACCACCGAACATTTGAGTACCTTGCCCACCGGATATTCGTCCGGAATGCGGGAGTCCCACGGATCCCCCTCAAGCTGCTTGAAGCCTAAGGAGATGCGCTCCTTGGAACGGTCCACCTTGAGGATCACGGCTTCCACCTCCTGCCCCTTCTGGAACAGCTCGGACGGATGCTTGATGTGCTTGGTGTAGGAGATGTCGGAGACGTGGATCAGCCCGTCGATGCCCTCGGGCAGGCCCACAAACGCACCGAAGTCGGTGAGGTTGCGAATGACGCCCTTGATGCGCTGACCGGGGGCGTAGTTGGCCTCGATCATGTCCCACGGGTTGGGCTGGGTCTGCTTCATGCCCAGGGAAATCTTGCGGGTTTCCGGGTTGATGGACAGCACCATCACTTCGACCTCGTCGCCCACGTTGACCACCTTGGACGGGTGTTTCACGTCGGAGGTCCAGCTCATTTCCGAAACGTGGCACAGCCCCTCGATGCCTTTTTCCAGCTCGATGAACGCGCCGTAATCGGTCAGGCTGACCACCTTACCCGGAATGGCCACATTGATAACGAACTTCTCGGCAGCCGTGGTCCAGGGATCCGGCGTTTTCTGCTTCAGGCCCAGCGACACGCGCTGGCTTTCCCGATCGAATCGCAACACCACCACCTGCAGTTTGTCACCCACCTTCACCACTTCGGACGGATGGTTGATGCGTCCCCAGGAGATATCGGTAATGTGCAGCAGACCGTCGATGCCGCCCAGGTCCACAAACGCACCGTAGTCGGTGATGTTCTTGACCACGCCGTCGATGAGCAAGCCCGGCTCCAGGCTGGACAGGGTGGTCTCGCGCATCTTGCCGCGCTCCTCCTCCAGCAGCACCCGGCGGGAAAGCACAATATTGTTGCGCTTGCGGTTGATCTTGATGACCTGCATGGAAAGTTCCTGGCCGATCAGAGCGTCCAGGTCGCGTACCGGGCGCAGATCAATCTGGGATCCGGGCAGGAAGCCTTTTACGCCGCCCACGTCCACAATCAAACCGCCCTTGATACGGGACAGGATGGTACCGACCACCGGTGTTTCGGAGTCGTGGGCCTCTTTGAGGGCCTCCCACACCTTCATGCGGTCGGCCTTCTCTTTCGAGAGCACCAACTGGCCGTCCTGATTTTCCGGGTTTTCGATATAGACCTGGAGCATGCCGCCGTCGTCCAGCGCGTCCCACTCCTCGTCGGTGAATTCTCCCTTGGAGATCACCGCTTCCATCTTGAAACCAATATCGATCATCAGACCGTCCGGCTGTTTGCCGACTACGGTACCTTCGACGACCTCTCCCTCACGAAAGTTACGGAAGGTCGCTTCACACATTTCGAGCATTTGCTCGGTTGAAATTTCTTCAGCCAACGGATTTGAAACTCCTATGGAGTCGGTTAAAGGTGAATAAAATGCCCGGCGGCCCCCCAACTCCGACTGTGGGAAACCACCAAATTTACCAGCAAATTTACCAACAAAATCGATCCGATCCCCCCACACGGGGCACCGGCTCTGCGGACCGCTAAAATAGCGAAAACGCGGAATAGTACACTATACCCGTGCGCCCGGTCCATCGCAACCGCATAAACGTCAGAATAATCGGAATTATTTGTCTGCTTTTTTGCCGGAAAAAACCCCGGCCAGACAGGGCTTTTTGCCCGGTCGATCAAGCCAATTCCGGCGAACCGGTCCTACCCCTGCGAGCCGGTGAGCTTTTCCAGCGCCCCTTGCGCGGCCAGCCGTTCGGCCTCGCGCTTGCTCTTGCCTGCGCCTTCGGCCAGGGTGTCGTCACCCAGACTCACCGCCACCGCATAGGTGCGGGCATGATCCGGCCCCGTCTTTCCCAACAGCCGGTAGGCGGGCAACCCCAGGCCGTTGGCCTGGGTCCACTCCTGCAAGGCGGTTTTGTAATCGCCCCGGGGCGCGGTGCGGGATTCCACGGTGGCAAGGGATTGATGAAACAGTTTCAGAATCACCGGGTCCACCGCATCGGTCCCGCCATCCAGATAGATGGCCCCCAGTATTGCCTCCAGGGCGTCGGACAAAAGCGACGGCTTGTCACGCCCGCCGGACTCCTCTTCCCCGTGCCCTAAAATCAAATATGCCCCCAGGTCGATCTGCCGGGCGATTTCCGCCAGCCCTGACTCGTTGACCAGCGCCGACTTGTAGCGGGTGAGCGTCCCTTCCGCATCGTCCGGAAAGCGCACGTACAACTCCCGGGCGATGATCATATCCAGCACCGCATCGCCTAAAAATTCCAGCCGCTCGTTGGATTCCGGATGTTCTTTGGCATGCTCGTTGGGGGCCGAGCGGTGCACCAGCGCGTGGGTAAACAACTCCGGGCGCTTGAAATTGTAGCCGAGGGCCTTGGCCAGCTTGTCGGGTGAGGTGCTATCCGGCATCCGTTTGCAGCGCCTGCCGGATCATTTTTGCCACCTCGTCGGCCAATTGGGCCAGAGGCACCTCCCGGTTTTCTCCCGTGGCCCGTGTGCGGACTTCGGCAATGCCGCTCGCAAGCCCCCGGTCGCCCAGCACCACGACAATCGGCAGACCCAGCAGGTCGGCATCGTTGAACTTCACCCCGGCCCGGTCTTTGCGATCGTCGTACAGCACCTCGATCCCGAGGCCGGAAAGCTGTGCGTACAGGGCTTCCGCCGCGCCTTTTAACACATCGGACTTCATGTTCATGGCAATCAGGTGGACCTGATACGGGGCCAGCGCCATGGGCCAGACGATGCCCTTGTCGTCGTGGTTCTGCTCCACGGAAGCGGCCACGCTGCGCCCCACGCCGATGCCGTAGCAGCCCATGACGAACGGCTGCTTTTTGCCGCCCTCATCCAGAAAAGTGGCCTTCATGGATTCGCTGTACTTGGTGCCCAGTTTGAAGATGTGCCCCACCTCGATGCCGCGCCGCACGTTCAGGGTACCGCCATCGCAGCGGGTGCAGCTGTCTTTTGCCTGCGCGGTATTCAGATCGGCTGTCTCGTCAATGGCAAAATCGCGCCCCGGCTGCACATGCACATGATGCTTGTCGGCTTCGTTTGCCCCGGTCACCCCGTCGGTGATGTCCGTGACGGAACGATCGGCGACAACACGGATGTTTTTCAGCCCCACCGGGCCGGAAAAGCCCACGGGACCGCCCGTGACCTGTTCAATATCGGCATCGGATGCCAGCACCAGTTCGGCGGCCCCCACATGGTGGGTCAGTTTGACCTCGTTGATCTCCCGATCGCCGCGGATGAGAGCGGCCACAAACCGCTTGTCCCCTTCCGGTGCACCGTCCCCCACCATTTTAAAAATCAGGGTCTTGATCAGCCGGTCCGAGGTGGTTTTGAGGAATCCGGCCACCTCTTCCACGCTGTGCACCCCCGGCGTGTCCGCCGTTTCCATTTTCTTCGTATCCAGTTTTTCCGGTGCGGCCACAAGGGAGACGGCCTTTTCGCTGTTGGCCGCGTAGCCACAGGTGTCGCAGAACACCACGTCGTCTTCGCCGGAATCGGCCAGCACCATAAATTCGTGGGAGAAGCTGCCGCCAATCTGCCCGGAGTCGGCCTCCACCGCCCGAAAATCGAGCCCCATGCGCGAAAAGATGCGGTGATATGCCTCTTCCATGCGGTGGTAGGTGGTTTCGGCCCCGGCATCGTCGGCATCGAACGAATAGCCATCTTTCATGATGAACTCGCGCCCGCGCATGAGGCCGAAGCGGGGGCGGATTTCATCCCGGAACTTGGTTTGCATCTGGTACAGGTTGAGCGGCAGTTGCTTATAGCTGCGCACCTCGCCCCGGATCAGGTCGGTGATGATCTCCTCGTGGGTGGGGCCGACGCAAAAATCCCGATTGTGCCGGTCTTTTACCCGCAGCAGTTCCTTGCCGTAGACCCCCCAGCGGCCCGTCTCTTTCCACAGTTCGGCGGGCTGCACGGCGGGCATACGCAATTCCTGGGCGCCGCTTTTCTCCATCTCTTCGCGGATAATTTGCTCCGCCTTGCGGATGGCGCGCCATGCCAGCGGCAGATAGGTGTAGATACCCGCCGCCACCTTGCGGATCAGCCCGGCCCTCATCATCAGCCGGTGGCTGATAATTTCGGCGTCTGCCGGGTCGTCCCGCAGGGTGGGAATCAATGCCTGTGAATAACGCATGAATATTTTCTGTATTTAAGAGGCGCTAATGACCTTGAGCGGGTCGTCTGCTCTGGCATTTTTTTTGGCTTCCGCCATTTCGGTAGCCTGGGTGACCAGCAGTTCCACCAGTTCTTCCTCGGGCACCTTTTTCACCAGTTTGCCGTCCTTGAACAGGGTGCCGGTGCCACGCCCCCCGGCGATGCCGATATCGGCCTCCTTGCCCTCACCGATACCGTTGACCACGCAACCTAAAATGGCCACATCGAGCGGCTCTTTGATATGGGCCAGCCGCGCTTCCACCTGGCGGGCGATGTTCACCACGTCGATCTCCAGCCGCCCGCAGGTAGGGCAGGAAATAACGTTCACGCCCCGGTGGCGCAACCCCAGGCTCTTTAAAATCTCAAACCCCACCCGTACCTCGTGGGTCGGATCGTCGGACAGGGACACCCGCAGGGTATCGCCAATGCCGGCAGACAACAGCAGCCCCATGGCCACGGCGCTCTTTACGCTACCGGTCGCCAACGTACCCGCCTCGGTAACCCCCAGATGCACGGGATAGTCGGATACGGCGGAAAAGGCCCGGTAGGCATCCACCATCAACGGCGGGTTCGAGGCCTTCAACGATACCTTGATCTCGCAAAAATCCAGGTCTTCCAGAATACGGATGTGGGACAGGGCCGACTCCACCATGGCCGCCGCCGTGGGGTAGCCGTATTTTTCCAGCAGATCCCGCTCCAAAGACCCGGCATTGACGCCAATGCGGATCGGCACGCCCCGGTCTTTACAGGCGGCCACCACTTCCCGCACTTTTGCCGCAGAGCCGATGTTGCCGGGGTTGATACGCAGGCAATCGATACCGCTTTCTACAGCGGTCAGTGCCAGCTTGTGTTCAAAGTGAATGTCGGCGATCAACGGAATCGGGCTGGCCTTGCGAATCGCTCCCAGCGCTACGGCGGCATCGGCGTCTACCACCGCCACCCGCACCAGTTCGCACCCGGCCTCGGCCAGTTTTGCGATCTCGGCGTTGGTGCCACGCACGTCGCGGGTGTCGCCCACGGTCATGGACTGCACGCTGATCGGGGCATCGCCGCCAATCAGCACGCCGCCCACATCGATCTGGCGGGTCTTTTTGCGCTCTATCTGCATCCGCACAATTCTACACGACGGCCCGGCTGACCGATAGGTCGCCCCCCGTTTGTCTGTCGAGCGCATTTGCGCAGAAATTTCCGGGGCAACGGCACCCGGATAAAACCCCCCCAATACGGTGATAATGCAGTATGCTGACCTGTCGGAAATCCGGCGAGGGGGGGCATCATATTCAAGCGCAGCCAGGGAGAGCAGGGAACGTGGCGGGAACCATAACCGGAAGCCATATCATCACCATCCGGGTGACCTTCCGGAACCGTCCGGGGTTCATGGGGGAAGTGATGGTTGCCATCGGCGGCGCGGGGGCTTACGTGCTGGGCATGGACCTGGTGACCGTGCAGGAAAATCGGATCACCCGCGATATCACCGTGGAAACCGGTGACGCGGACCATGTGGAAAAGGTCATTAATGCCCTGGCCACCCTCGACTATCTGAAGATCCAGCACGTTTCCGACCCCACCTTCCTGATGCACCTGGGTGGAAAAATCGAGATCACCAACAAGTACCCGCTAAAAACCCGGGAAGATTTGTCCCGCGCCTATACCCCCGGTGTGGCGCGCATCTGCGAGGCCATCGCCAAAAAGCCGGAAGAGGCCTACACCCTCACCATCAAGCGCAACATGGTGGCGGTGGTGACCGACGGCACCGCCGTGCTGGGGCTGGGCGACATCGGCCCCGAAGCGGCCCTGCCGGTGATGGAAGGCAAGGCCATGCTGTTCAAGGAGTTCGGCCAGGTGGACGCCTTTCCCATCTGCCTGGACACGCGGGATGTGGATGAGATCGTCCGTACGGTCATTCATCTGGCCCCGGTGTTTGGCGGGATCAATCTGGAAGACATTTCGGCGCCGCGCTGCTTTGAGGTGGAAGCGCGCCTCAAGGAAGCGCTGGATATCCCCGTGTTCCACGACGATCAACACGGCACCGCCGTGGTGGTGCTGGCCGCCCTGTTCAACGCCCTGAAGGTGGTGGAGAAGCCCATCGACCAGCTTAAAGTGGTGGTCAGCGGCATTGGCGCAGCCGGTGTCGCCTGCACCAAAATCATGATGGACGCCGGGGTGCAGCACTTTCTGGGGGTGGACCGCAGCGGCATCATCCACCGGGGACGCAAGGAAGGCATGAACCCGCTTAAAGAGTGGTACGCCGAGCACTCCAACCCGGAAAACATGACCGGTGCGCTGGAAGATGCCATCAAAGGGGCCGACCTGTTTCTGGGGGTTTCCTCTGCCGGGCTGCTGACGCCCAAAATGGTGGCGACGATGGCGACGGACCCGATCATCTTCGCCCTCGCCAACCCCACCCCGGAAATTATGCCGGAAGAGGCCGAGGGGCACGCCCGCATCATGGCCACCGGTCGCTCCGACTACCCCAACCAGATCAACAACGTGCTGTGCTTTCCCGGCATCTTCCGGGGTGCGCTGGACTGCCGGGCCACCCAGGTGAACGAAGAGATGAAACTGGCCGCCGCCCACGCCATTGCCGATGTGATCAAGCCGAACGAGGTATGCGAGGACTACATTATTCCGTCCACCTTCAACCGCAAGGTGGCTCCGGCCGTGGCAAGCGCCGTGGCGGAGGCAGCCTACGAAACCGGCGTAGCCCGGCGCAAAAAATGACCCGCAGGTTGCGCCAGCCCCATATCGTCAGCCTCTGTGCAGCGGTATGCCTCGCCCTGTTTGCTACCGGCTGCGTGAACGTGCAGTTGCTCCTGCCGCTGGGGCCGGAAGGGGAACGGGCCGTGGCCAAGGCACAGAAACTGGTGAACAGCGACCGTCACCTGGAAGCCATCACCACGCTGGAGACGGCCCTCAAAACAGAAAGCCCCTGGGAGGACGAACTGCTCTACCGGCTGGGGGTGATTCTGGTCACCCCGGAAGTAGCCGACCACGACCGGGCCAGAGAGGTATTCCGGCAACTGCTGACCGAACACCCGGACTCCCCTAGACGGCTCTCGGCGGAGGCCCTGACCACCGTGCTGAACCGGCTTTCTGCGGTAGAAACCGATCTCAAGCAGATCGTGGATATCGACGTGGAGGCGGAACGCCAGCGCCAGCGCGAACCGGCGGATACGCCCTGACCACCCGGCAAACGCCCTACTCTTTCTGCTTTTTTTTCGGTGCGGCCTTTTTGGCTGGTTTTGCGGTTTTTGGCTTCGGCCTTGCGGGCAGTTTTTTGGTCGTGCCCATGGCGTTCATGGCCTTTTCGCAGGCAGCGTGAAACTCGTCCTTTAAATCTTCCACCTCGGTGTACAGAGCGGTGATGCGCTCCATGGTAGGGTCGGGCATCTCGGTATGGTCGAGCGTCGCCTCCGGGTAATCCCCCACCTTTTTGTGGATGATCCGCCCCGGAATGCCCACCACCGTGCAGTTTTCCGGTACCGATTTCAGCACCACCGAGTTGGCCCCCACCTTCACGTTGTTGCCCACTTCAATGGCCCCCAGCACCTTGGCTCCGGCCCCCACGACCACATGGTTGCCCAACGTGGGGTGACGCTTGCCCCGGTCCTTGCCGGTGCCGCCCAGGGTGACACCCTGATACAAGGTGACGTGGTGGCCCAGCTCCGCCGTTTCACCAATCACCACCCCCATGCCGTGATCGATAAAAAAAGACGGTCCGATGATGGCCCCCGGATGGATTTCGATACCGGTCATCAATCGGGTGAACTGGCTCAGCAGACGCGGCAGGATCGGCACCCTCATCCGCACCATGGCGTGAGCAATCCGGTGCGACAGAATGGCGTGCCAGCCCGAATAGAGCAGGATGACCTCCAGCCGGTTGACCGCCGCCGGGTCGCGCTCGAATACCGCAGTAAAATCGGTTCGCAGGGTGCGGATCAATCCCATCTGCTCCGCGCTCATATGCTCCGTAGCCCCGGCCATTACTTTTCGCCCTCCAGCAGGCAGACCGCCATGGCGGCAATGCCTTCGCCGCGCCCCAGCGTGCCCAGTTTTTCGTGGGTGGTGGCTTTTACGTTCACCCGGTCCGGCTCGCAATCCATGGCCCGGGCCAGATTCTCCCGCATGCCCGCAATGTGGGGCGCAAGTTTGGGGGCCTGGGCGATGATGGTGCTGTCTACATTCATCAGTTTGTATCCGCGCTTACGCATCAACCCCACCACTTCAGTCAACAAGTTCAGGCTGTCGGCCCCGGCCCAGGCGGCATCCGTATCGGGAAAATGGCTGCCGATATCGCCCTCGCCCAACGCGCCCAAAATGGCATCGGTGATCGCATGGGCCAGAGCGTCCGCATCGGAGTGCCCGGCCAGGCCCTTCTCAAACGGCACCGTCACCCCGCCCAGCACCAGCGGACGGCCCTTGGCGAAGGGGTGTACATCGTATCCGCAACCGATTCTCACGCCTGTTTTTCCTCCAGCCAGGCCCGGGCAATCACCAGATCGTCCGGAGTGGTTACCTTGAGGGATTCGCGCTCTCCCGCAAGCATATTGATTTGCCCCCCCACGTGCTCCACCAGAGAGGCGTCGTCGGTGCCGGAAATCCCTTCTGCATGAGCTGTATCGTACGCATCGGCAATCATCTTAAACGGAAATACCTGGGGGGTGAAGGCCCGCCACAAGGTACCGCGCTCCGGGGTGTCGGTTACACGCGGCGGCTGCGCTTCTCTATGATCCACTTGGCCATCCACCCGCTTGATGGTGTCGTTGCAGGGGCTGCCGACCACCACGCCCACCCCTTGTGCGGCCATGCCGATGGCCTTGTCCAGACGCGCAGGATCGGGGAACGGCCGGGCCGCATCGTGCACCGCCACCACATCGATCCCGGCGGGAATATACATAAGCCCCAGCCGTACCGACTCCTGCCGGGTCTCCCCCCCTGGCACCGGGCCGATGACGCCAGTGACGCCGTGGGTGGAAAGCAGTTCGCGGGCCACATCCACCTGATCTGCCGGGGTGACCAGCACCACGGCTTCCACCTGCCGGGCAGACAATAGCGCGCGCACGGCGTGGATAAACAACGGCACGCCGCCCAACAATAAAAACTGTTTGGAAACATGCCCCCCCATGCGTGTGCCCCGACCGCCTGCGGGCACCAGGGCGGCGGCGCGTACAGCGACTTTCCGGGGGGTTGGTGGAGCGTGATGTGGTTGCGACTTTGCCAACGGATGGTCCACTTTCAGGCCCGAATACCCTCACCAATCCAAAACAGACCGGGGATCTGCACGCCGCAAGAATAACAGGAACCCCGCGCCTCATGCGAACCACCCATCCTCCCCTTGTGGAAAACAACCGGGCGGAGCCGGGTTATCCCTTGACAAGATTCGTGTTCACCCCCTATTTTCACTAGATTATCTGGAGGGTTGGAGGGGTGATTTATGGGGAATCTTCGCCCGCATTTTATTTAGTATTTGGTCAAATCGCCGCCCCCGGTCTTTAAGGGCCCAGGCGGTAAGGAGCAGAAATGGACAGGGCGAAACAGTTGGAGGCTCTGGGACTTCGAGGGTTGGGAGAGGTCTTGTGGAACCTGTCGCCCGCCCGCCTTTACGAAGAGGCCGTCAAACGGGGGGAAGGCCAGGTGGCCGCCAACGGCCCGCTGATTGTGCGCACCGGCGCCTTTACCGGCCGCGCCGCCAACGACAAATTTATTGTCGAGGAGCCGTCCAGCCGCGACCACATCGACTGGGGCGAGGTCAACCGCCCCATCTCCGAAGAAAAGTTCGACGCCCTGCTGGAACAGGTGCGGGCCTACTACCAGGGGCGCGACACCTTCGTGCAGGACCTGTATGCAGGCCACGACAACCGCTACCGCATGCCCATCCGGGTAATCACCGAAACCGCCTGGCACGGCCTGTTTGCCAACAACCTGTTCGTGCGCCCATCCACAGAGGAACGGGAAAACCACGCGCCCGAGTTCACCGTGCTGCACGCCCCCGGATTTGAGGCCAACCCGGATCGGGACGGCACCCGCTCGGGCACTTTCGTGCTGCTGCATCTGGGGCGCAAGCTGGTGCTCATCGGCGGCACCCACTATGCCGGTGAAATCAAGAAATCGATCTTCTCCTCCCTGAACTACCTGCTCCCCCTCCAGGGCGTCATGAGCATGCACTGCTCGGCCAACGTGGGGGAGGACGGCAAGAGCGCCCTGTTCTTCGGCCTGTCCGGCACCGGCAAGACCACTCTGTCGGCCGATCCGGAGCGTGACCTGATCGGCGATGACGAGCACGGCTGGTCCGATACCGGGGTGTTCAACTACGAGGGCGGCTGCTACGCCAAGGTCATCAACCTGTCGCCCAGGGCAGAGCCGGAAATCTACGCCTGCACCCGGCGCTTCGGTACGGTGATCGAAAACGTGGTCATGGACGAGGACAGCCGGGAACTGGACCTGGACGCGGCCCATATTACCGAAAACACCCGCGCCGCCTACCCGATCCACTTCATCCCCAACACGGTGCCGGAAGGCAAGGCGGGCCACCCGGAAAACATCATCATGCTCACCTGCGATGCGTTCGGCGTGATGCCGCCCATCAGCCGCCTGACTCCGGCCCAGGCCATGTACCACTTCCTGTCCGGCTATACCGCCAAGGTAGCGGGCACCGAGGCCGGCATCAAGGAGCCGAAGGCCACTTTCAGCGCCTGCTTCGGCGCGCCGTTCATGTCGCTGCATCCGGGGGTGTACGCCAAATTGCTGGGTGAGAAAATCGAGCGCCACGGGTCCACCTGCTGGCTCATCAACACCGGCTGGACCGGCGGCGAATACGGCGAGGGATCACGCATCTCCATCGCCTACACCCGGGCCATCGTACATGCCGCCTTAAACGGCTCGTTGAACGATGTTTCGTACGCGACCGACCCGATCTTCGGCCTGTCCATTCCCAAAACCTGCGACGGCGTGCCCCCGGAGGTACTGGTCCCGAAAAATACCTGGACCAATGGCGCCGCCTACGACGCCAAGGCCAAGGAACTGGCCCACCTGTTCCACGAAAACTTTGCCAAATACGCCGACAAGGTCACGGACGAAATCAAAAACGCCGGTCCGGTTGCCGGGTAACCAAACGCCCATGTCCCGCCGATACTGGCTGATGAAAAGCGAGCCGGGGTGCTACTCCATCGGCGACCTGCAAAAAGAGCCGGACGCCACCGCCTGCTGGGACGGGGTGCGTAACTATCAGGCCAGAAACTTCATGCGCGACGACATGAAAAAAGGCGACGGCGTGCTGTTTTATCACAGCAACGCCAAACCCACCGGGGTGGTGGGGCTGGCTGAAGTGGTACGGGAAGGGTACACGGACCACACCGCGTTTGACCCCACCGACGAGCATTACGACCCCAAAAGCGATCCGGACAACCCCCGCTGGAAAATGGTGGACGTAAAATTCGTGCGGGAATTTTCCCGCTGCCTCACCCTGAGCGAACTCAAACAGACGCCGGGGCTGGAAAACATGAAGCTGGTGCAACGGGGCATGCGCCTATCGGTGCAACCGGTCACCGCCGATGAGTGGAAAATCATCCTGCAACTGGCCGAGGGGTAGGCAACCCGGGTCCATGCATCCACTTTCCGCACTGCTCCGCCTGCGCCTGACTGCCCTGGGCCGGAACATCCGGGAAAACGCCGCCGTATACCTGTTTTTAGGGCCGTTGGTGGGGGGCGTCGGCCTGCTCTTGTTTGTCCGGGTACTCCACGATCTGATCCCCACCCCCGTAGAACCCGCTACAGAAGCTTTTGTTTGGGGCATCGCCCTGTGCGTGGGAGTGATGTCCAGCCGCAGGCTGGCTGCGCGCACCGATGCCGATCTGCTGCTGACCCTGCCGCTACCTGCCTCTGTACTCAGGCTGGACCGCTATCTGCGAGGGCTGTTTCGGCTGCTGCCGTTCGGGCTGGTGATGCTCGTGGCAGTCCAGGCCACGGGGGGCGGACGCCCGCGCTTTTTTTCCCTTCTTGCGCTGCTGCTGGTGTGCGCGCTGGCCGCCGTGCCCGGACAGCGGCCCCGGCGGACGCTCCCCGGTGTTTTGTTCATCCGCACATTGGTCACCCGCCTGGTCTTGCTGTACGGCGCCTGCACGCCCGCACGGCTCAGGCCCCATGTGCGGCGCGATCTTTTGCTTGCGGCCCGGGGGTTCTCTTCCCGTGCGGGAATTTACGTGGTGTTGTGCATCACGGCGCTCACGGCCACCGTGGAGCGGGCGCTTTCCGGTGGGGCGCAGGCGGCAAATGCCGGGCTGTTTGCGGTCATTATTGCCGCCTGGGCGCTCGCCTCCCTGACCGCCCCCCTGTTGCGCTATCAAACCCCGTCCTTGTGGGCGGAACTGGATGCAGGGGTCCCTGCGGTCACCCTGTGGCGCGCCAAGGTGGGGGTCGGCGCGCTCCTTGGCCTGCTGCCCGGCATGGTCGGGGCTGCGGTATGGCACTCCCTGTCTCTATCTGCCACCCTGCTGTGCCCGCTGTTGGGGGCCGCCGTGGGCATGCTGACCGGTGCCTGCATCATGGAAGGAGAAGGAAAACCGCCCCTGCACGGGGTCATTTCGTTGCTTTTTGGCACACTTGCCGGGGCGGCGATCATCCTGTTTCCCGCCGCTGCACTGGCGGTACCTGCGATTGTGGTCTATCTTGGGAAATTGGGGGTGCCCCGGCTGTCCCGGCATATGCAGGAGGCCGCCGCCGCACTATGATGTGCTTATGGCAGCAATCGATTGCGATATGGGGTAGGAAATGGGCAACACTCATTGTAATATAGGCATTTCCCGGCTCCGGCCTCTATGCAAATGAAAGCAAGTCCAGCATGACCCCAAAGGGAACACCAGCGCATCGGCAGGTGGAAGTCCGCCCCACCCTGCCCGAACCCATCAGTCGACTGGAGGCACTGGCCAGGAACCTGTGGTTCTCCTGGAACGCCGATGCCCGCGCACTGTTTTATCGCCTCGACCGCGACCTGTGGCGGCGCATGGGGCACAACCCCATCCTGTTTTTGCGTAGCGTCAGCCAGAAAAAGCTTTCGAACGCCTCCCGCGACCGCACCTATCTGGAACATTACAACCGCATCATGGCGGCGTTCGACCTGTACGCCTCGGACGAACACAACTGGTATGCGGACGAATGCGCCGATCCGTTCCAGGGCACCATCGCCTATTTTTCCGCAGAATTCGGTGTGCATGAAAGTCTGCCCATCTTCTCCGGCGGACTGGGGGTGCTTGCGGGCGACCATTGCAAGAGCGCATCCGACATGGGCTTGCCGTTCGTGGCCATGGGCCTGTTGTACCGCAAGGGGTATTTTACCCAGCACATCGATAGTGACGGCCAGCAACACGACGTGTACGAGGAGCACGACTTCTCCGAAATGCCGGTGTACGACGTGGTGGATTCCGCGGGAAAACCGATCATCGTGCCGGTGGAAATCGAAAACCGCACGGTGCACGTCAAGGTGTGGGAAGCCCGGGTCGGGCGCAATCCGATCTACCTGCTGGATACCGATATCCCCGAAAACGCCCTGCACGACCGGCTGATCACCCATCAGCTGTACGGCGGCGACATGGAAATGCGTATCTGCCAGGAAATCGTCCTGGGGATGGGCGGGGTACGGGCGCTGACAGCCCTGGGGGTTGAACCTTCCGTCTGGCACATGAACGAGGGTCACTCGGTATTTCTGGGGCTGGAGCGCATCCGCCAGTTGGTACGCATGGCAGGACTGTCGTTTTGCGAGGCCCTGGAAATGGTGCGCGCCACCACCATCTTTACCACCCATACACCGGTTGCCGCAGGTCACGACGCCTTCCCGCTCAATCTGAAAGACAAATATTTCCGGGTTTACTGGGAAGACATGGGCTTGAAGCGGCACGAGTTCCTGGAGCTGGGCCTCGAAGTCATGCCCGAGGGGCACGAAGTATTTTCGCTGACCGTGCTGGCCCTGAACCTTTCCAGCTGGTGCAACGGCGTCAGCCGCTTGCACGGCACCGTATCCAGCAACATGTGGAAAGACATCTGGCCCGGTATTCCGGCCGAGGAAAACCCGATTTCCTACATCACCAACGGGGTACACTCCTTTTCCTGGCTGGCCCCCGAAATGATGGACCTGTTCGATCAGCACCTGGGGCAGGAGTGGCGCGGGAACCTTTCCAAGCCTAAGTTCTGGGAAGCGGTGGACCGTATCCCCGACGGCCTGTTGTGGGGGGTGCGGCAAAACCTGAAACGCCGCATGATCGAGCGCATCCGCGAGCGCACCGTGGCCCAGTTGATTAGAAACGGCGAAGGCGCCGCCGCCATCCGCGCCGTGGATCACCTGTTGGACCCCAACATCCTGACCATCGGCTTTGCCCGCCGCTTTACCACATACAAGCGTTCCACCCTGCTGCTGCACGATCTGGAACGGCTGAAGCGCATCGTCAGCAATTCCGAACAGCCGGTGCAGTTCATCTTTGCAGGCAAAGCCCACCCGGCGGATATCCCCGGTCAGGAACTGCTCAAGGAAATCCACGACCTGTCCCGGCAGGAACCGTTCAAGGGCCGTGTGGTGCTGGTGGAAGGGTACGATATCAGCATCGCCCGTTATCTGGTCTCCGGCGTGGACGTGTGGCTGAACACCCCGCGCAGGCCGTTTGAGGCCAGCGGCACCAGCGGTATGAAGGCCAGCATGAACGGCGGCATCAACTTCAGCGTGCTGGACGGCTGGTGGTGCGAGGCCGCCGAGCACGGGGTAAACGGCTGGAATATCGGTGACGAGCGGGACTCGGACAACGATAAACGCCAGACCGAGCAGGACGCCATGAGCTTCTACCAGACCCTGGAAGAGGCCATCGTCCCCCTGTACTACCTGCGTAACTCACAGGGCATTCCGGACGAGTGGATGCGGGTGTCCAAAGCCTCCATGAAAACCATCCCGCCGCGCTTCAACACCGACCGCATGGTGGCGGACTACGCCCGCCGCTTCTACTTTCCGGCCATCGCCAAGGGGCGGCGCCTGACAGAAAACAACCACCAGTTAGCCCGTGACCTGTCCAGCTGGAAGACATCCATCCGCAAACACTGGCAGGAAGTGAAACTGGACTGGTCCAAAGATCACGACGTTCCGGCCATCGCCACCTATGGAGACGAAATTGAGGTCCGGGCCCAGGCCACCCTGGGACACATTGACGTAAGCGACGTGCGGGTGGAAGCCTACATCGTGGATATGGGGCACCAGGATGCCGGAGAAAGCTGTTTCCGCGTCGCCATGAGCGTGCAAGCAGACGGCAAAAAGGGAAAAACCACCCCGTTTGCGGGAAAGTTCGTCCCCCCGGACAGCGGCAGCTATTCCATCACCGTGCGGGTTACGCCCCACCATCCGGAACTGGTCCACCCATACGAAATGGGTCTGGTTTGCTGGATGCACGGCTCGGAAGATGAGCCGCCATCCCCCAAAAAAAAGATGCATGAAACACCGGCGCACGCCGCCGCAACCCCCCCCGGAGAAGGTACGGATAATGAAGGAACGGCGTAAATTCAGGCGCGAAAGCCTGGCCCCCTATACAGAAATTTTTCCGGAAGATGGCGGCGAGCCGCTAAACGGATATCCCGTGGACATGAGCCGTGGCGGGCTTGCCCTCGAAGTGGATTCCCCCCTGCCCCTCGACAGTCAGGTCACCGTCTGTGTCCACTTTGACCCGGTGGTGGCCGATGAATGCGGCCCGGACGGCGCAGAAGAGGGCGAATCGCCGGTGGAGTTTGTCAACGCCATCATCAAGCGGGTTTCCCCCTTGGGTGACCGCCACAAGGTCAGCGTGGAGTTCGTTGGCTTAAACGAGGCCGACCACCCGATCCTGAACGGGGTATTGAGCTTTATCGAGGGATAAAAAAAACGCGGCCCCTTCGCTGGTGGAAGGAGCCGCGCTGTAATCGCTATTTGTGCACCTCCAAAAAACCGTCGTGAGCGGTTCGAGTGCAAGGCGGGCGGAGCGCAGAGCCCGAAGACATATCAGTCGATAGGCGAGGGGTCGAGCACCCGCCCAACGCCGCAATCGGACTGCTCCCGACGGTTTTTTAGTAAAATGCTTTTCCCCAGACGTCTGCACCACTGATGATATCGACGGTGATGCCTTTTTCACCCGTGCTCATGGTGGAGTAGATACGGGCCAGCTCCTCCGTCCGCGCAATCAGGGCCGCCCGGTCCTTGTATTCCCGCCAGTGATAGCGCACCGAAATGCCGCTCTCACGGGGTATTTCCACCCACTGGATGGTGGAGTCCATCTCCCGAATTCGGGCCAGGAATGCGTCGCGCATGCGCTCATACATGGGCCGCTTGTTGATGGTGCCTTCCGGTATTTTGACGCCCTGCTCAAACACATACGCCTTGCCCGACCAGGCCAGCCGCACCCAGCCGTCTTTCACCTTCTTGATCGGCACCAAATCGCCCTTGCGTAGTTTGATAATCAACGCACCGTCTTTGCCTGCGGCCCCGCGAACGTTGAGCGTCTCCACCACCACCTCGGCATAGGTGGGCGGCGGGACGATTTTCGTCTCAAACTGCTGGGCAAGGCTGGTGCCCGGCAGCCCCAGCAGCAATGCAAATGATGTAACAACCCCAATTTTTTTAAACGCACCCGCGAACATTATCGTTCCTCACTCCAGATGCCGTGGCTCCCGCCGAGCTCCCCAAATTCCCCGCACAGGTCACACGGCTGACTTGTCAAAAGAAGGCTTAGATCGTAGTGGTTTTGCAAAAATGCGTCAAGAGGGCGGTACGGAAACGGCCCGCAGGTTTGCCATAAAATCTGCGGGCCGCACCTTGTTTTTGCGCCGGTTTGTGGGCCGGGTTACACCTTGGCCAGCGCCTCTTCCTCCTTGAAGGCGATATCGCCGTCCTTGAGGTAAACGCGGATGTGGCTGGTATTTTTGAAAGTGCCCCGGATGATTTCGTCGGACAGGGGCGCCTCGATAAACTTCTGGATCACCCGGCGCATGGGACGCGCGCCGTAGGCCGGATCGTACCCTTTTTCCGTAATCCACTCGCGCACATCGTCGTCCACGGTCAAATCGAGCTCCTGCTCCTTGACCCGCTGGGCCAGTTTGGCCAGTTGCATGCCAACGATTTCGATCAGGTGTTCCTTTTCCAGTTGGTGGAAGATCACCGTCTCGTCCACCCGGTTTAAAAACTCCGGGTTGAAAGTGCGCTTGAGTTCGCCGGAAACGTCTTCGCGGATGCGCTTGAACACTTCCTCGGAAGTCTGGCGCTTGAAGCCCACGTGGGTATCGCCGTCAATCATACGGGCACCCACGTTGGAGGTCATGATGATCACCGTGTTGCGGAAATCCACCTTGCGGCCCAGGCCGTCGGTGAGTTGCCCGTCATCGAGCACCTGCAACAGCATGTTGAACATGTCCGGATGGGCCTTTTCGATCTCGTCGAACAGCACCACCGAGTACGGCCTGCGGCGCACCTTTTCGGTCAGCTGCCCACCCTCTTCGTAGCCCACGTAACCCGGAGGCGCACCGGTAAGGCGGGAGCCGGAAAACCGTTCCATGTACTCCGACATATCCACGCGGATCAGCGAGTCCTCGTCGTCGAACAAAAATTCGGCCAGACCCCGCGCCAGCTCGGTTTTTCCCACACCGGTGGGGCCTAAGAAGATAAAGGTGCCGATCGGCTTGTCGGCATCCTTGAGCCCCGCGCGGGAGCGCCGGACGGCCTGAGACACCGCATCGATAGCCTCGTCCTGACCGACAATGCGCTTGTGCAACTCTTCGGACATGCGGATGAGCTTCTGGGTTTCCGCCTCTTCCATCCGCTGCAGGGGAATGCCGGTCATCTTGGAGACCACGTAGGCCACCTCATTCTTGGCAATCACCGGTTTTTGCTCTTCCTGCTGCTTCTTCCACTGCTCTTTTTCGTCGTCCAGCAGCTTTTTCAAGCGTTCCTCTTCCTCCCGGAAGCGCACCGCCTGCTCAAAGTTTTGCAGGGTGATGGACATCTCCTTTTCCTTGGAGACACGCTTGAGCTCCGCCTTGATCGACTTGAGGCTTTCGGGCAGGGAGTAATACTCCAGCTTGGCCCGGGCACCGGCTTCGTCAATCACGTCAATGGCCTTGTCCGGCAGGAACCGGTCGGTAATATAGCGGTCGGCCAGCCGGGTCGCCTCGCTGATGGCATCGTCGGTAATCTCCACCCGGTGGTGTTCCTCGTACCGTTCCCGCAGGGTAGTGATAATTTCAATGGTGTCTTCAATGGATGGCGGTGCCACATGGATGGTCTGGAAGCGGCGTTTTAACGCACCGTCCTTTTCGATGTGCTTGTGGTACTCATCCAGGGTGGTCGCGCCGATGCACTGAATCTCTCCCCGTGACAGGGCCGGTTTCAGCATGTTGGAGGCGTCGATGGACCCTTCCGCCGCGCCCGCGCCCACCAGGGTGTGGAGTTCATCAATAAAGATGATGATGTTTCCGGCCTGGGTGATCTCTTTCATGATCACCTTGAGGCGCTCTTCAAACTGGCCCCGGTACTTGGTGCCCGCAACCAGCGATCCCAGATCCAGGGCAATCACCCTGCGGTTGAGCAGGTTGTCCGGCACCTCGCTTGCGATAATGCGCTGGGCCAGCCCTTCCACGATGGCAGTTTTGCCCACGCCGGACTCGCCAATCAGCACCGGGTTGTTTTTGGAGCGGCGAGAGAGTATCTGCAACAGCCGCTCGATTTCGTCGGCACGGCCGATGACCGGATCGAGCACGCTCTCGGCGGCAAGCTGGGTCAGGTCGCGACCGAACTCGTCCAGCGCCGGGGTATTGCTCTTTTTTTCTTTTTCCCGGTTGGCGGCTTTTCTTAAAAAACTGACGGTCAGTTGCCGTGCGGTCAGCAAGTTGGCGCCCAGGGAGCGGAGGATTTTTCCGCCAATGCCTTCTTCCTCGCGCAAAATACCCAGCAGCAGGTGTTCGCTGCCGATATAGCTGTGCCCCAGCAGGCGGGCTTCCTCAATGGCGTATTCGATGACCTTTTTGACCCGGGGCGTAAACGGGATTTCGCCGAACGTGACGCTCTGGCCGCCGGACGGCAGATTACGCTCCACCTCCAGCTTGATGTGGTCGGCGGAAAGCCCCATCTTTTTAAGGATGGCCAGGGCGATGCCGTCGCCTTCCCTTAAAAAAGCCAGCACCAGGTGTTCGGTGCCCAGGTAATCGTTATGATGCTTTTCCGACTCTTCCCGGGCCAGAATGATGATTTTTCGCCCTCTGTCGGTAAACCGTTCGAACATGTGTACTCCCGTGCGCTGTAAGTCGTGCGCTGTAAATTGCGAATGCCGCCCGTTATGAAACTGCGAACGCCCCCGCGTGGCAACCCGGCAAGGACCGGTAAAAACCCCGACCCCGTTTCCCGCAGCCAGTGGTAGCCAACTTCAAGAATATGGGTACTCCCCGAAACCTGTCAAGGCGCACACAAAGCGCCATATGGGCGGAATTGCGCATTAATTAAACACAAACTATCCGGAATTGGGCGCCTTGCCCGTAACAGGCGGAACACCCGTGGGGTTTTCGGCGCAGTTTTTCCGTCAGGAAATGGCCGACATATCGCCTGAAAAAACATCGGGAATCGAGTCGATCGTCCCTAACAGGGTGGCGCGCATGTACGGCGCGGCAAAGGCGTGCCGGGCCAGCCGCTGCACCGCTTCCGCATCCACCCGGTCAATACCTTCCAGAATGATATCAATGGGCTGCGACTGCCCGTACTGAAATTCGTCCTGGGCCAGACGGCTCATGCGCGAAAAGGTGCCTTCCAGCCCCATCACCACCATGCCGGTCAGGTGCCCCTTGGCGCGAGACAGTTCTGCAGCGGTGACTTTGGTTTCACACATACGGTCGATTTCTTTTACGATCAACGCCGCCGTCTGTTCGGCTGATTCCGGCCCGCACCCGGCATAGACGGTCACCTCGCCACAGTCCCGGTAGGCGGAAAGGCCCGAATAGACCGAGTAGGCCAGGCCCCGTTTTTCGCGAATTTCCTGAAACAGGCGCGAGCTGGAACCGCCCCCCAGCAGGTTGTTCAGTACGTACATGCCAAACCGGTCTGGGTGTCCGTGGGCAAGGCCCCGGCCGCCCACGCACATGTGGACCTGCTCCAGCTTTTTAGGGTACAAAACAGCCCCCCTTGCGGCCATGTCCGGTACCGGGTCCGACCCGTTTTCGCCCTGTTCTTCCGGCAGACGCCCCATGGCGGCATTGACTTGCGTAAACAGTTCATCCGGGTCAAACCCGCCCGCGGCGCTGACCACAATCCGGTCGGGGGTGTAGCGCCGGGCAAGGTAGGCCCGGATTCCCTCCGGATTCAAAGCCCGGACCGACTGTTCGGTGCCCAGAATGTTCCGTCCCAACGGCGTATCCGCCCCCCATACATGGGCCGTGTGCAGATCGTGTACCCACTCCTCCGGCTCGTCCTCCACCATGCGGATTTCTTCCACCACCACCTGTTTTTCCCGGTCCAGTTCCGCTTCGGGGAAGGTGGCGGCGGTAAATATATCCAGCAACAGGTCGGCGGACTCGCCGATGCGGTCGCTGAGTGCCTTGATGTAAAAAGCGGTCTGTTCCCGGCTGGTAAAGGCGTTGATCTCACCACCGGTGGCGTCCATCTGTTCGGCAATCTGGAGGGCGGTTCGGGTGGGCGTGCCCTTGAAGAACACATGCTCCAGAAAGTGGGAGATGCCGTTTTCGTCCGGATTTTCGTCCCGTGAGCCGGTTTCCACCCAGATACCAAGGGATACCGAGCGCAGATGGCCCAACGGCTCCATCAGCAGGGGGATACCGTTATCCAGATGACGTTTGATGATGTTTTCAGACATGGGTTCCCGGGCTTTATACAGATTAGGGAAAAGAAAAGAGCAGCCAGCCCAAAGGCTGGCTGCTCTTAATCATACTTGGCAACTCCCCGTTCGGGAAAGCTTCAAGCGTCAGGCCTGATCGGTCTTTTCCCCGGCCAGATCGGCATCGGCCTCGCGCTTGGACAGGCGCACCTTGCCCTGACGATCCACTTCCAGCACCTTCACGTTGATGATGTCACCCTCTTTGACCACGTCGCTCACCTGACCCACCCGGTGGTCGGCCAACTGGGAAATGTGCACCAGCCCGTCCTTGCCGGGCAGGAACTCCACGAATGCGCCAAAATCCATGATCTTACGAACCGTGCCTTCGTAGATGGTGCCGATTTCCGGCTCCGACACGATGGCCTTGATCATGTTGATGGCCTTTTCGGACGCCTCGCCGGAGGTGGCTGCCACGTGAATGGTGCCGTCGTCCTCAATATCGATCTTGACGCCGCACGCATCCACAATGCCTCGTACCACCTTGCCGCCTGCACCGATCACCTCGCGCACCTTGTCAGAAGGCACCTTCACGGTGGTAATGCGCGGCGCATGGGCCGACATTTCCTTGCGCGGGGTGGCCAAAATTTCATCCATTTTGGCCAGGATGTGCTCACGGCCCTGACGGGCCTGCTCCATCGCCTCGGCCATCAACTCGGCAGTGATGCCGGTGATCTTGATGTCCATCTGCAGGGCGGTGATGCCCCGCTCGGTGCCGCACACCTTGAAGTCCATATCGCCCAGGTGGTCTTCCACACCCAGAATGTCCGACAGGATCGCAGTCCGGTCACCTTCCTTGATGAGCCCCATGGCAATCCCCGCCACCGGCCGCTTGAGCGGAATCCCGGCATCCATCATCGCCAGTGCACCGCCACAGACCGAAGCCATGGAGGAGGAACCGTTCGACTCTAAAATGTCGGAGACGATGCGGATGGTGTACGGAAAGTCGTCGTGGTCTGGAATGACCGGCTGCAACGCACGATGGGCCAGGGCGCCGTGCCCTTTTTCCCGGCGGCTGGGAGGACGTGCCGCCCGCGCCTCACCCACCGAAAACGGCGGGAAGTTGTAGTGCAGCATGAAGTTGCGGACGGTGTTGCCCTCCAGATTGTCCATGCGCTGATTGTCTTCCTTGGTACCCAGGGTGGTGCTGACCAGTGCCTGGGTTTCGCCACGGGTAAACAGGCACGAACCGTGGGCGCGGGGCAGAAGGCCCACGTCGATGAGGATGGGGCGCACGGTTTTGGTGTCGCGGCCGTCGGCGCGCACGCCGCTGTCCAGCACCAGATTACGCATGATGGAAGCTTCCAGTGCATGCAGGGCGTCCTTGGCCTCGTCAATGGCCTCTTCGTCTTCAAAACCCAGGGCTTCCAGGGTTTCCTTGCCCACGGCCTTGACGGCGGCGGAACGGTCCATCTTCTCGGCAATCTGCACGGCCGTGGACATTTTGTCTTTGGCCAGAGACGCGATCTTGTCTTCCAGTTCCTTGTTGTCCTTGGCGCCCGGCAGTTCCCGGGTGGGCAGGCCCGCCTGCTTCACCAGATCCGCCTGCATGGCCACGTTCTCTTTAATTTGCGCGTGGGCAAATTCCAGAGCGGTCAGCATCTCGTCTTCCGGCACCTCGTCGGCCCCGCCTTCCACCATCATGATGGCATCGGCAGTACCGGCCACCAGCACGTCAATGTCGCTGTTTTCCAACTCTTCCATGGTGGGGTTGACCACCAGCTTGCCGTCAATCCGGCCCACCCGGACGCCCGCAACGGGGCCGGCGAACGGAATATCCGAAATCGACAGGGCCGCAGAGGCGGCGATCAGGGCCAGCACGTCGGAGCGGCCCGAGGTGTCCGCAGAAATGGTGTTGATGGTCACGATGGTTTCGTGCCAGTACCCTTTCGGGAACAGCGGTCGGATGGGCCGGTCAATCAGGCGGCAGGTGAGGGTTTCCCGCTCGGTGGGCGGTCCTTCACGCTTGAAAAAGCCGCCGGGGATTTTACCCGCCGCATAGAATTTTTCCCGGTAATCCACCATCAGGGGAAAGAAGTCGGCCCCCGCCTTGGGGGAGTAGTCGGAGACGACGGTGGCCAGCACCATCACATCGCCATAGGTAGCCAATACCGACCCGTGGGCCTGCTTGGCCATGCGACCGGTCTCCAGGGTCAGGGTTTCGCTCCCGTATTGGGCCGAAACGGTTTTTATGTCAAATTTCATGATTTATTCCTCATCATCTTATATATGCTGCGTCTGGCGTCGGCATAAAGATGACCACAGGACAGCGGGCAGAAAAATTCTACTCGCTGTCCTGTGTCCATCTTCTAGCCGACGCATCCAATTTTAAACTCCGGACATTACCGGGGCGCGCGTACGGTGTTAGCGGCGAATGCCCAACTTGCCAATCAGGTCACGGTACTTGGTGTCGTCGTTGCCCTTGATGTAATCGAGCAACTTACGCCGCCGGGCCACCATCTTGAGCAGCCCACGCCGGGAATGGTGATCCTTTTTGTGGCTGCGGAAGTGCTCCGTCAGGTAGCTGATCCGGCCCGTCAAAAGTGCAACCTGCACCTCTGGCGATCCGGTATCGGTCTTGTGATGCTGATTGTCAGCAATCGTTTTGGTTCGATCTTCTTTACTGGTTGCCATGTTTTTCCTCCAGACAAATCATACAGCTTGGTCAGGCTTTGGTTTTAACAATACGTTTCAATTTGGCGGGCCGTAACGGGTCTGCGCTGGTTTCCACCAGTGCAAAGAATCCTCGTTCGTCCCCGTGCACACGGCACAAGGTTCCCGGCACAAAACTTTCGCGATCCAGTTCCCCCGCGCCCGTACCCATGCGCCATTCGGACCGTTGCGGGGCAATCCCCTGCACCATGCGCCGGGCGGTGTACTCGCTCACAGCCAGCTTCGGCAGATCACCCAGCAGGTGGTCTGCCGGACGCAGCATTTCTGCGACCCGGTTCTCACTTGCGGCTTGCGCCAGTTCATCAATGGTAATCGCCTCGTCAATAGAAATCGGGCCGCAACGGGTGCGCTGCAAACGGGTAAGGTGCGCGCCGACGCCCAGCCTTGCGCCCACATCGTCGGCCACGGTACGCACATAGGTACCTTTGGCACAGGCCAGGGTAAAGTGCACGTACGGTAGCGCCACCTGGATATCGGTAATGCCGTAAATGGTGATCTTGCGCGGTTCCCGCTCGACGGTCTCGCCCCGGCGGGCCTTCTTGTAGAGGGCCTCGCCGCCGATCTTGACGGCGGCGTACATGGGCGGAATTTGCAGGGTATCACCCACCATTTTGCCCAGTTCCTCGCGCACCCGGGCGTCCCAGTCTACGGTTTCATCCAGGGCCTTCGTGGCGATCACTTCACCGGTGCGGTCCTGGGTATCGGTGGCGACCCCCAGTTGCATGGTGACCCGGTAGGTTTTGTCGGCCATCTGGGCGTAGCCTGCGATTTTGGTGGCGTCCCCCACGCAGATCGGCAGCACGCCGGTACCCATCGGGTCCAGGGTGCCGGTATGGCCCACTTTTTTCACCTTCAACAGTCGCCGAACTTTGGCCACCACGTCGTGAGAGGTCCAGCCTTCGGCCTTGTCGATAATCAGGGTGCCGGACAGGCCTTGTGCCGGTGGGTTCAGAACCGCCTTCATTGGCCCTCCTCCCCGTTGCCGGACTGACCGCTGGTATCCAGCAACCGGCTGATGTGGTCGGCCCGGGCAGGTCCCGCATCTTCCACAAACGTCAGTCGGGGGGTGAATTTGGTACGCAAATGCAGGGCCACTTCTCTCTGCAGCAGCCCAGAAAACTCGTTTAAGGCCTTGATGGTGGATGCGCCGTCAGCCTCACCCACTTCCAGCACACTCACATACACCCGGGCGGTCTTTAGATCGGGAGCGGCATCCACATGGCTGACGGTAACAAACCCCACTCTGGGGTCGTCCACCCGACGCTCGATGGCCTCGGCAATGATCTGCTGCATCACATCGCCCACGCGCTGATTGCGGCGGTACCCTTTGCGTTTTTCCTGCTTCACCGCGCCCCCATGACCTGAACCGTGGGCCGTGATACCGTGCAAAAATGATGGTGGTGCATATCCCATATCCGGCTTACAGCTTCGCGGCTTCTTCATCCATGGCAAACGCCTCGATGATATCGCCCACCTTGATGTCGTTAAAGCGCTCGAAGGAGATACCGCACTCGTAGCCGGCTTTGACTTCCTTGACGTCATCCTTGAAACGCCGCAGCGCAAGCAGCGGGCCTTCGTGGACCACCACGCTGTCGCGGACCACGCGCAGACCTGCGCTGCCACGCAGAATTTCGCCTTCCGTCACGTAGCAACCGGCCACCTGTCCCGCACGGGGCACCTTGAACACCTCGCGTACTTCGGCGCGGCCCAGGGACCGCTCCTTGTACAGGGGCGCAAGCAGTCCTTCCATGGCCGCCCGCACGTCGTCGGTCAGGTTGTAGATGACGTTGTACAGGCGCACATCCACCCCTTCCTGCTCGGCCAGCTTTGCGGCCTTGGGCTCGGGACGGACGGAAAAACCAATGACGATGGCGCCACCGGCGGCAGCCAGCATAATGTCGGTTTCGGTGATGCCGCCCACGCCGGAATGCAGAATCTTGATCCGGACCTTGTCAGACGGCATTTTCAGCAGGGCATCGGAAATGGCCTCCAGGCTCCCCTGCACGTCGCCGCGCAGCACCAGGGGCAGATCGACCAATTCCTGATCTTCCTGCATCTTGGAGAACAGGTCGTCCAGGGATATTTTCTTTTCCCGGGCCAACTCCCGGCTGCGTTGTTTATGGCGTCGGTCGCCGGCCACTTCCTTGGCGGCTTTTTCGTTGGTGACCGCATTGAACGTATCCCCTGCCATGGGCACGCCTTCGAGGCCGATAATCTCTACCGGGGTGGCGGGGACAGCAACCTCCAGGCGGTTGCCCATATCGTCGGTCATGGCACGCACCCGGCCCGTGTGGTTTCCGGTGACGAAAAAGTCGCCCACCCTCAGGGTACCGCCGCGGATCAGCACCGTGGCCACCGGCCCACGGCCACGGTCCAGTCGGGCTTCCACCACCACGCCGATGGCGGGCTTGTCCGGGTTGGCCTTCAGGTCCATGATTTCGGCCTGCAACAGAATTTTCTCCAGCAGGTCGGGAATGCCCTCCTGGGTCTGGGCGGACACCTTGGCCACCAGCACGTCTCCGCCCCATTCCTCGGGCACCAGTTCGTGTTCGGATATGGACTGCAACACCCGGTCGGGATTGGCATCGGGCTTGTCAATCTTGTTGACCGCAACGATGATGGGCACGCCCGCATTTTTGGCGTGATGGATGGCCTCGACGGTCTGGGGCATCACCCCGTCATCGGCGGCCACCACCAGCACCACAATATCGGTGTACTGGGCCCCACGAGAACGCATGGCGGTAAACGCCTCGTGGCCCGGCGTGTCCAGAAACACCACCTTGCCGCGCTCGGTTTCCACTGCATAGGCACCAATGTGCTGGGTAATGCCACCGGCTTCCTTTGCAGTCACCCGGGTGGTGCGAATCGCGTCCAGCAACGACGTTTTACCGTGGTCCACGTGGCCCATGATGGTGACCACCGGCGCACGCCCTTGCAGCGATTCTTCGGTATCTTCCACCACATCCAGACGTTCGTCCTCGGTCTTGTCGAGCACGATGTCCATCTTCACGTCCATGGCGTCGGCAATCAACTGGGCGGCGTCCATGTCGATGGGGTCGTTGAGGGTGGCCATGGCGCCCATTTTCATGAGCTCGGCGATGATAATGCTCACCTTCAGGCCCAGGGAATCGGCAAACTCCTTGACGGTGGTGCCTTCCTGAATACGAATGGCCCGCACCCGGGGAGCCGATGCTTCCTGGGCATCACCCTTGTGAGGTCTGGAAAACCCGCCGGCCGCACGATCTTCTCGACCCCGTCCCTTACCTTTTTTGCCCTTGAAGCTCTGCCACTTGCGCTTGCCGCGGGCATCGGTGCCGGGGGCGGGGGCGGGCGCCTGTCCGGGAGCCGGGGCGGAAGACTCGGCCTCCCGGCCTTTTTTCTTTTCACGTTTTTCGGGCTTGGCCACCTTGGCGACAGCGGGTTTTTCCGGCGGCAGGTCGATGACCACCCGTTTTTTGGGCGCATCGGTCAGAATGTCCATATGGGGTGTTAAACCCTTGGGGGTTTCCCGGCTACCCGGCTGCGCGCGGCGAACCCGTTCTTCGGCAGATGGAAGGGCTGATTTTCTTACCGGTTTTTCGGGGGCTTTCGGGGTGGGGGCAGCCACCTTGGCCACGGTTTCCACGGTGCTGGTGGCGACCTCTACCGGGACGGCAGGTTCCGGCTCGACGATCGTCGGCTCGGCGGCAATCGGCTCCGGCTCGGCGGCGACCGGCTCCTGTACAACGGGTTCCGGCTCGACGGGGACGGGTGCCTCAGCGACCAGCTCCGGGGCTTCCACGGGCGGTTTTTCGGCGCGACGGCGCCTCACCACCACCCGGGCCTTGGGGGCCGCTTCGGCCACAGGTTCCGGCTCGGGGGCAGGTGCTGCCTTCTTTTTCTTTCTTACCGGGGCGGGCCTGGTAAGCTTCTGGCGGACTTTTTTCTCGTCCGTAGCGTCCAGTTCGGCGGCATGGTCTTCGACCGCAATGCCCATTTTCTCCAGAACAGCCAGCAACTCCTTGCTGGTTTGCCCCAGATCTCGCGCCAGTTCAAAAACCCTCATGAACCGATTGTGCCTCCGTTTTCCGTTTCCAATTTACGTTCCGGTGAACGCTGTTAAGCGTCCTCTTCTGCCTTGGCTTCGCTTTTTTCCTCGGCCGCCTCGGCCTGCGGCTCTCCCGCTGCGGCGGCCTCGGCCTGAGCCGATTCTGCGACCTTCTCTTTCACCCCGGCTGCGTCCTCTTGCGTAGCGGTTTCCGCAGCATCTTCTGCCTGTTCGTCCGTGGACTCTGTTTTTTCTTCATCCTCGGCGGCGGGTGCCGCGTCTACATCGCTATCCGTTGCGGCAGGTGCGGCTTCCGTCCCGGCTTCTTCCCCGGCTTCCGGCGCCGCCTCTCCGTCCGGAAAACTGGAGAACAGCGATTCGGCATCGGTAATGCCCTGGGCCTTGGCCCGGGCGTGGCCGAGCAGGGCCGCCTCCAGCTCTTCGTCCTTGCCTTCGAAAGCGTCTTCCCGGTACTCGCTCTCGGACAGAATATCCAGGTTCCAGCCGGTCAGACGCGATGCCAGACGCACGTTCTGCCCCTTCTTGCCAATGGCAAGTGACAGTTGGTCGTCGCGCACAATGACGATGGCGGAACCCTCTTCCTCGGTGATGCCCACCCGGTCGATTTCGGCCGGGGACAGGGCCTCGGCAATAAACCGCTGGGGATCGTCTGTCCAGGAGATGATGTCGATTTTTTCGCCGTGCAACTCGCGCACCACGGCTTGCACCCGGGAGCCTTTCATGCCCACGCAGGCACCCACCGGATCCACGCCGCGTTCTTTGGACCAGACCGCCATCTTGGTACGGTCGCCCGCGTCTCTGGCGCTGGCCTTGATTTCGACAATGCCCTCGGCGATTTCCGGCACTTCCATTTCGAACAGCTTACGCACAAACAGCGGGCTGTTTCTGGACAGGATAAGCTGCGGCCCACGGGCGGTTTCGCGCACTTCCAGCAGCAGCGCCCGCACCCGGTCGCCACGGCGATAGATTTCCCGCGGGATTTGCTCCGATGCGGGCAACAGCGCTTCGGTGCGACCCAGTTCGACGATGTAGTTGCGCCGTTCCTGCCCCAGCACCATGCCAGTGACCAGATGTCCTTCCCGGCCCAGGTATTCGCCATAAATGGCTTCCCACTCGGCTTCCCGGACATGTTGAAAGATTACCTGTTTGGCGGCCTGGGCGGCAATGCGGCCAAACCCTTCCATTTCCAGCAGAAACCCGACCTCGTCACCGATTTCCGCTTCCGGATCGGCTTCCCTGGCCTCGGAAAGGGAAATCTCCAGTGTCGGATCCATCACTTCCTCAACCACCGCCTTAAACGAGACCAGTTCTGCCTCTCCGGTTTCCGCGTTGAGGCTGGCCTGAATGTTGGCGTCGCCGGGGTAGCGTTTCTGGGCGGCGGTTTCCAGGGCAACCTCGACCGCTTCGACGATCTTCTTCTGGTCGATCCCCTTCTCCCGGCTGATCTGCTCAATGGCGGAGATGAGTTCGCGACTCATAAGTATCCTGCTCCCGTTTTGCCCGCGCCCGTTGGGACGCCGACCTTGAAATAGCTAAAAAACAATCCGTTAAAACTTTTGCGGCATGCCGCGCCGTTAAAACTCTACGACCAGTCTGGCATTTGCCACATTGGCATGCTCGATCACCTGCGTGTCACCACTGGAAAGTTCCAGCGTGATGCGCGTGCCCGTCACATCCCGAATGTGCCCCACGAACACATAATCTCCGTTTACGGCCTGTGTCAGCTTGACCCGGCACACCTGCCCGGTAAACCGGCCAAACTCGGCGGGGCTCCTTAATGGGCGGTCAAGCCCCGGTGAGGAAACCTCTAGCCGATACGGCCCGGAGATTGGATCTTCTACGTCCAGCGCATGGGACAGGAAGCGGCTGACGGTGGCACATTCGTCCACTCCCACGGGGCCGTCCTCCCGATCCAGGATGACCCGCACGGCGTTCCCGCTCCGCTCCACATCGAACAGCGTCAGTCCCATAGAAGCCAGCACCGGAAGAACCAACTCCCGAATCTGATTTATGAAGGACGTATCCAACCCTGCTCCCGCCAGAAATAGCAACGGCGGGCCGATTAAGCCCGCCGCCCAGTAAACGCAGCCAGTTTAACAGAGGAATAATACTGTGCGGGCTTAGCCAATGCAAGCCCGGCCACGGCTTTTCCACATACTTCCATCGTTGACAGGCGGACGTTGGCACCTGTAGCATTTCCGCTCTTCGCCGAGATAGCTCAGTCGGTAGAGCAGAGGCCTGAAAAGCCTCGTGTCCACAGTTCGATTCTGTGTCTCGGCACCATACCAGGGCGCGGTCCTTAAACAGGCCGCGCCCCTTTTTTTGGCGTCAGCCCGGTGTGGAGGCCTTCTTGTTTTCCACCTTCACCTGCGGTTTTTTGCCTTTTTCGCCCAGCAAAATCGCCTCCAGCGCCAGCAGCACCCGGCGGCCGCTGTCTTCGCTGCCGTCCTTCCAGGCCGCAAAGCAAGCTTTGGAGATCGGCCCGTTGAGCGGTTTGGGGTTGTACAGCAGGCGCTTGATGGAAATCGGGTTCAGCGACATGGGGTTGTACCCCCGCTTCAGGTAGCCCGAATCCAGCAATTGCTGCTCCATGGGCGTGTACGGCTGCACCCCGATAAAGAAGATCATCGGATAGATTTGGCTCTCCCCCATGATGGTGCAAAATTCCCGATACGACGCCACGGTTTCCAGCAGCGTTTTTTGCGTCTCTCCCGGCATGTTGGGAGAGTAGTTGAGTACCAGCTTGTGCCGGTATCCGGCCTGTTTCAGGTTGCGGGCACCCCGGTACAGGTGCTCCACCTTGAAGCCCAGTTGCATGCGGTTGACCATCTCCTGGGAGCCGGAGGCCAGCCCCACCTCCAGATCGCCCACGCCGGAGCGCACCATCAGGTCGGCCAGTTCTTTCGTGATGGAACTGGTACGCACATAGCCGCTCCAGTTGATCTTCAGACCCCGGTCGATGATGCCGGACAGCAGCTCTGTAGCATTTCCACGGGCGGCTCTGCCGGTTAAGAACTGGGCGTCGGCAAACCAGAAATCCCGGGCATCCAGATGCTCATACAGATACTGGATTTCATCCAGCACAAGCTGCGGCGGACGCAAATTCACCCGCACCCCTTCGATATACGGATACAGGCAGTAGGCGCACCGGTACGGGCAGCCGCGCTTGCTCTGCACGCTCACCTGCGCGCCCCGATACGCCTCCCACTGGAGGAAAATCTCCTGGATATAGCGGTAGTCGATACCCACGTCGGCAAGATCCAGCGGTGGGGGCGTCTGCCCTTCGTGCAGCCTGCCGTCCCGCATGAAACTGACGCGCAAAGGGGAAACATCCTGCCCGGAAAGCACCGTATCCAGCACTTGCTCGCCCTCGCCGATCACACCGATCACCCCGGCGGGCAGTTTTTTTGCCAGCTGCTTGTGAAACACGCTGAACGCGCCGCCGCCAAGCAGGTGGGTGGCGGCAGGAAATTTGCGGGCAAGTAGTCGAATATAGCCCAGGTTTTCCCGCAAATTGGCGTGGTAGGCCGCCACCATCTGCAACCCGGTGAACGAGGCCAGCAGCCGTTTGATCAGGCTGTTGGAGTAAAAAAAGTTGAACGAGTTTTCCAGCGACTGGTCCGCCTCGTGGGGGGCGAACACCTGAATATCGCGCCACGACACGCTGATCACGTCCGGCGCGAATTCACGTACCTGCTCAAGCAGATAGGCCTTTCGCTCTTTCGGCGGGATTACCGCCAGATCAATGATGCGCTGCTTCACCTGCGGGTGGCGCTTTTGCACATACCCGGCCAGGGTCATGACCCCCAACGGCCACACCTTGTTGCACGGCAGGCGCACATGCAGGACCGACTGCTTCCTGTTTACCTGTGAATGGGTGGCGGACACGGTGAGTTCCGAGCGCGACCGACCGGGTTATTTCACCCCCACGTGCAGGGCCACAATGCCGCCGCACAGGTTTTCGTAGGTGACGTGGGAAAAACCGCATTTTCGCATCATCTCGGCCAGGTCTCTCTGGGGGGGAAACGCGGCGATGGAGGTGGGCAGGTACTCATATACCCGGGTGAGGTCTTTGGACACCACGGTTCCTATCTTTGGCAACACCTTGAAATTATAGAAGTTATACAGCTTTCCCAAGGTGGGATTGACCGGTTTTGAAAACTCCAGACAGACGGCTCTGCCGCCCGGTTTTAAAATGCGGCACATTTCCGTAAACGCCTGTTCCCGATCCACCACGTTGCGGACGCCGAACCCCACCGTGGCGGCGTCATAACTGTTTGACTCGAACGGCAGGTCTTCCATGTTGCCGTGGGTCACCGTCACCCGGCTGGAAAGCCCGGCCTTCTTGATTTTGTCCTCGCCCACGGCCAGCATTTCGGCGTTCAAATCCAGGGCATCCACATGGCCGCCCGGCCCCATTCTGCGGGCCATGATGGCGGCAATATCACAGGTGCCGGCACACAGGTCGGCGGCCCTGCCCCCGTACGGCAGGTTTGCCAGCCGCACGGCCCGCTCTTTCCACAGGTGATGCAACCCGAACGACAACAGGGTGTTGTTCAGGTCGTAACGCCTGGCGATGGAGCTGAACATTTCCTGGACCGGCTTCTCGCGGTCCTCGGGGATGGGGTACATGGTCGGGTTCCTTACACGGACTTTGACACGATCAGGTTTCTGGCCTTAAGTGCCTGCATTATAGGAAGAAGCGGCCGGTTGGGAAACCGGAAAAGCGAAATTTCGCCACACCCGGTGCGTTACGGCCCGCCTTTTCGGCTGCGGGATTTGGCCCAGTAATCGGCCTTGTTCAAGGCGTTGATGTACGCCCGGGCCGAGGCCACCACGATGTCCGGATCGGCCCCCTGACCGGTGAACACACGGCCGCCGTCTTCCAGTTTTACGGTCACGCTGCCCTGGGCATCGGTGCCGCCGGAGATGGCCTGAACAATATAGGCCGACAACTTCGAACGGGAGCCGGTGAGTGCGCGAATCGCCTTATAGGCGGCATCCACCGGGCCGTCCCCTTCAGACTCGCCGCTTTTGGCCTTGCCCGCCACCGTCAGGCTCACTTTGGCCGTGGGCGGACGGGTGGTGTCGCTCACGGCGCAAAGCGCCACCAGGGCGAAGGTTTCCGGGATGCGGTGAGTTTCATCGGCCACGATGGCATCCAGATCTTCCTCGAACATCTCTTTTTTCTGGTCGGCCAGCTTTTTGAAGCGGGCAAACGCACGGGTCAACTCTTCGTCATCCAGTTCATACCCCAATTCGGACAGCTTGTTTTTAAAAGCGTGCCGCCCGGAATGCTTGCCCAGTACCAGATTGTGCTCGGTGAGCCCCACGGACTCCGGCGTCATAATCTCGTAGGTGGACTTGTGCTTGAGCAAGCCGTCCTGATGGATGCCCGACTCATGGGCGAAGGCGTTGCCCCCCACAATGGCCTTGTTGGGCTGCACCACCATGCCGGTGATGGCGGTGAGCAAGCGGCTGGCACGGATGATTTCGGTGGTATCTATGCCACACTCGGCATCCAGTAAGTCGCGACGCACCTTGAGCGCCATGACAATCTCTTCCAGCGAGGCGTTTCCGGCCCGCTCGCCAATGCCGTTCACGGTGCACTCCACCTGGCCCGCGCCTGCGGCTACCGCCGCAAGAGAATTGGCCACGGCCAGCCCCAGATCGTTGTGGCAATGGACCGAAATCACCGCTCGGTCCACGTTGGGCACCCGATTCATGAGTTCGGCAATGAGGTCGCCGAATTCACCCGGAATGGCATACCCCACGGTATCGGGAATATTGACGGTACCAGCCCCGGCATCAATCACCGCCTCGGTGACGCGGCACAGAAAATCCATGTCGGAACGCACCGCGTCCTCGGCGGAAAACTCCACGTCGTCGGTATATTCCCTGGCCTGTTTGACTGCCGCCACGGCCTGCTTAAGCACCTGCTCCGGGGTCATCCGCAGCTTGTGTTCCATGTGGATGGGGCTGGTGGCAATAAAGGTATGGATGCGGCGACGCGCTGCGGGAGCAATGGCCTCTCCGGCGCGCTTCACATCTTTTGGCAAGGCCCGCGCAAGGCCCGCAATGATTGGCCCCTGCACCTGTTCGGCAATGTCGTGGACCCCGGCAAAGTCATCGTCGGAGGCGGCGGGAAACCCCGCCTCGATCACGTCGACCTTCAGGCGCGCAAGCTGCTTGGCCATGGCCAGTTTTTCTTCCCGGTTCATGCTGGCGCCGGGACACTGCTCGCCGTCTCGTAACGTGGTGTCGAATATGCGGATGGTGCGCGGCATGGGGGTGCTCTTTGCTGGTCACGGTGCTTTTTCGGGCGCACCCATACCCGTACGGGTAGTTTACCTCATCCGGTTTTCTACGCGCTCGATTTCCTCTTCGCGAATACCCAGCAAAAACAGGATGGTGTCCAGCCCCTTCCGGTTGATGCTGTGGGGCGCCTGTTCCCGCACCCGCGGCTTGGCGTTGAAGGCGATGCCAAGTCCTGCGGTACCCATCATCGGCAGGTCGTTGGCGCCGTCGCCAATGGCGATAACCTGATCCAGGCGGATGCCTTCGGCTGCGGCAATCTCTTTTACCAGTTCCTTCTTGCGCTGGCCGTCCACAATGGGACCCAGCGTGCGCCCGGTGAGTTTGCCATCCGCCACTTCCAGTTCGTTGGCGTAGGCGTAATCGAGGCCCAACTCCTCCTTGAACTGATCCACAAAATAGTTAAACCCGCCGGACAGGATGGCAATTTTGTAGCCCATGTCCTTGAGCACCTGCACCATCGGGCGCACACCCGGACTGTACGGCAGCTTGTCCCGTACCTTGGGAAGCTCCGCAACCGGCAACCCTGCAAGCAACGCCACCCGTTCCTTGAGCGCGCTCACAAAGTCCAGCTCACCGTTCATGGCCCGGTGGGTGATGTCCACCACCTTTTCGCCCACTCCCGCAAGGATGGCCAGTTCATCGATCTGCTCCCCCTGAATCAGGGTGGAGTCCACATCCATCACCACCATGCGCTTGGCCCGGCGATCCAGCCCCTCCGGCTGGACTGATATGTCCACATCGAACTTGCCGCTGATGGCAAGCAGGGCGCGCTTGAGCTCCTTGCGTTTTTCCTCCGGCGCCGTGGCCAGCAGCTCCACGCAATGCAGGCGACGGCGGGCCAGGGTTTCGATGCGGCGGATGTTGGCCCCGAGATCCGCCAGGATAGTCCCCACGGCAGCCAGTGCCCCGGCGTTCACCGGCTCCCCCAGTACGGTAATGACCAGATCGGTGTGGCCGTCCGGACGGTCGGCGCGCACCTCGTCGCGCAACTCCACCGACAGACCCAGTTCCTGCCCCATAAAAGCCAGCGCCTCATGGGTGCCGGGCAGATCGTCCGGCGGCTCTACCGCGAGGGCCAGAATCAGGCGATCGGCCACCGCCACCTGCTCTACGTCGGTGAGCGTCAGGTTCAGGTCGGCCACTCCCTCAAGCACCTTGCCCAGAATGCCCGGACGGTCCGGTCCGGTGATATGAACCCACAGGTTGCGCATGTGTCCGCCCGCTCTCCTTAAAGCCCGCCGACCGCCGTATCTCTGGCATAATCAGGGAGTAAAACATACGAAAGTTAACAGGTGCCGCCCCGTCGGGGCAAGCGTCGTCCGCCCGTAGCGCCAGCGGCACATATATTGACACGCCCCCCGTACACCCTTATAAAAGACCGGTTTCATGACTTCTGTTCCACACCATCTGGCGGGGGCATACGCCCACTGCGCCGGCATTGCACGCCGCCACTACGAGAACTTTCCGGTGGCTTCGGTACTGATCCCGAAGCGCCTGCGGCCCCATGTGTGCGCCGTATACGCCTTTGCCAGACGGGCCGACGACTTTGCCGATGAGGCCCGTTTTTCCGGTCGCAGAACCGCCCGGATTGGCGCGTGGGAACGCCAGTTCAAGCAGGCCATAGCAGGTCATACCCATAACCCGGTGCTTGCCGCCGTGGCCCACACGGTGCACGCGTTCGACCTGCCGGAAACGCCTTTTTTCGACCTGCTCTCGGCCTTTCGGCAGGACGTGACGGTCAGCCGCTATCAAAATTTCGAGCAGGTGCAGGACTACTGCCGCCGCTCTGCCGATCCGGTGGGGCGCATCGTCCTGATGTTGTTTGGCTACCGGCAGGAACGGTATATGGACTGGTCGGACGCCATCTGCACCGCCCTGCAACTGGCCAACTTCTGGCAGGACGTGGCGGTGGACGCAAAAAAAGACCGCATCTACCTGCCCACGGACGACATGGCCCGCTTTGGCGTGACCGAAAACGACGTGCTGAACGGCCATATGAGCGACGCCTTTCGGGATTTAATGGCGTTTCAGGTGAGCCGCACCCGCGCATTGTTTCAGGACGGGCGGCCCCTGTGCACTGCCGTTTCCGGGCGGCTGGCGTTTGAATTGAAAGCCATCTGGCTGGGGGGCATGGGTATTCTGGACGCGGTGGAGCGGTCCGATTACAACGTATTTGCCGCCCGTCCCGCCCACGGCACCTCGGACCGGTTGCGCTTTCTGTCCGCGGCGCTGGTGCCGGGGCAGTTCAACCGGGTGTACCGGCCACTCCACGCCCATGCCTGACGCACGGCCCGATATCCACACCGATTTGCTCGCGGGCGATCCACAAGCCTACTGCACCGCCGTGACCCGGGCGGCGGGGTCCAATTTTTATTACGCTTTTTTGCCCCTGCCCAAGGCGCGCCGGGACGCGTTGTTTGTCATTTATGCCTTCTGCCGCCATGCGGACGACATTGTCGACGACGAGCCGGACCAGAAAATCGCCGCACGCAATCTGGACCAGTGGCGCAAGGAGTGCGAAGCGGCTTTGGCCGGAAACGGCACCCACCCCATCTCCTGCAGGCTGGCGGAGGTAATCACGGAATTTGATATCGACCCCAAGCTGCCGTTTGAACTGCTGGACGGCATGGCCATGGACTTGGGCGAAGTGCGCCATGCAGATTTTGACGCCCTGGCCCGCTACTGCTATCTGGTGGCGGGTGTCGTGGGGCTCATGTGCATCAAGGTGTTCGGCTGTGCCCACCCGGATGCCGACAAGTTTGCCATCGCCAACGGTCAGGCGCTGCAACTAACCAACATCGTCCGCGACGTGGCAAAAGATGCCGCCATTGGCCGGGTCTATCTGCCCCAGAGCGATCTGGAGAAATTCGGGGTTTCCACGGCGGATATTCTGGCGGGCCGTCACTCCCCGGAATTTATAAAGTTAATGGCGTTTGAGTGCGAGCGGGCCGAACAAAGCTACCAGCAGGCCGCCACCATCGCTCGCGCCCTGCCTGTTTCTGACCGCAAGGCCTTGCTGCCTGCGCGCATCATGGGGGTAATTTACCGGGCGCTGCTGGTGGAATTGTCTGAGCGGGGATTCCGCACCGATCCGCCGGTATCGCTTTCGACCCCCAGAAAGCTGTGGCTGGCGGGCACCGCCTGGGTGGACCACATCCTGAACCGGTGGTGAAAGCGCCGGTCCATGTGATCGGCGGTGGTTTTGCCGGGGCCGCCGCTGCCGTGCATCTGGCAGACCGGGGCATTCCCGTGACCGTGTGGGAGGCGCGGGATGCACCGGGGGGGCGGGCCTCGTCATTCATCGACAAGGCCACGGGAGAGGCGCTGGATAACGGCCCGCACCTGCTCATGGGCTGCTACCATAAGACACTGAATTTACTGGAAAAGATTGGCACGAAAGATCAGGTTGCCTTCCAGCACCGGATGGTGCTGCCGTTGCGTACGCCGGAAAAACAGTTGGGGCTGTCCTGCCCGCCTCTGCCTGCGCCGTTTTCTCTGGTGGCGGGGCTGCTTGGCATGAAAGGGATGGGTGCCGCCGACCGCATCAGCCTGCTGAAAACCGGCCACCGGCTCCGGGGAGCCCCCCCCACGGACGGCACGGTTCTCCACTGGTTAAAAAGCGCGGGGGCCAGCGGCAATACCGTGCGCCTGCTGTGGGATCCCCTGTGCCGGGCCATCATGAATTTGCCCGTGGACGAGGCGGCTGCCCCCCCGTTTGTGGCGGCGGTAAAGATCGCCCTGCTGGGCAGCACCCGGGACGCCCGGCTGGGGTGGGCCAAAAACGGGCTGGGCAAACTGCTGGGACATTCGCTACGTGAATACCTGGCCGCTCGTGGTAGCGGCATACGGCACGAGCGGGTGAGCGGGATTACGCTGAATAAACAAGGAGGAGTCACCGGGCTGAAAAGCGCCAGCGGCGTTATCAAAACAAACCGGGTGCTGCTGGCCACCGATCCGTTTTCTGCGGCGGGGCTGTTGCCTGCGGGGGCGTTAAAAAAACAGGTCGGCAATTTTCGCCCTACGCCAATCGTGAACGTCTACCTGTGGTTTGACCGACCGGTGGCGAACTGGGCGGGCGAGACGCCGTTCATGGGCCTTGTGGGTGGCCCCGGCGAATGGCTCTTCGACCGGGCGCGCATGGCGGGGCAGCCCGAAGCCGAATGGGGCAGAAGACTGGCCGTGGTCACCAGCGCCGCCGACGATCTGGCCGCGTGCAAAGCGGCGGAGATCACCAAAACCATCGTGGATGACCTGGCCCGTTATTTCCCACAGGTGAAAAAAGTCGATCTGGAAAATACACGCGTATCCAGAGAAGGCCGCGCCACGGTGCGGCTAACCCCCGGTGTTTCCCGCCCGCCCATGGGGCAGGTGGAAGGCCACCCCGGCCTTTATCTTGCGGGGGATTACACGGATACGGGGTTGCCGTGCACCATCGAGGGGGCGGTAACTAGTGGCGTGGATGCGGCAGAAAAAATCGTGTCGGATACGGCTTAGCCGCACTCGGCGCAAACGCCGCCGCTTAACATCTCTTCCTTCACATACTCGCCGCACTTTTCGCACGGGGCGGCGGCAAAGCCGCCGGACTTGGGGGGCGGGGCGGTGGTGATTCGGGTAATGCGGAACAGTTCACCTTCCGGCATCGACAGCAGCGCCTCGATGGCCTGTTCGTGTTCCGCCTCAAACGCTTTTGCCTCGGCGGCAGACAGCGCGCCGGATTTCCACTGGCTCATGCGCCCCCGGAAAGTGCCGTTCGTGTCAAAACTCTCCCAGTAATGCACGTAAATCCGCACGCCGTGGCCGGTCTGCCCGTCCTGCACGGTATAGGCGGGCTTGCCGGTAAGCTGTGGCACCAGGTTGCGTTTGCCAAACGTGCAGCCGGTGACCGCCTGAATGGCATCCACCGCGCAGGTGTCGTTGCCCACTGTGGCCACCATCCGGGAAGGGTCAATCCCCGCCTGTTCCATGGCGGCGGCTGCCGCCTGCGCCACCCGGTAGCCCACGGCGATATCCAGACAGCGATGGCCGTGAAACCCCACCACCTGTTCAAAAGACACCGGTTTCATGAGTCTATCCGGACGGTAGCTTGATTTCCGGTTCGTCCAGCGGCTGGTACAGCACCACCGTGCGACCGATGGTCTGCACCCAGTGGGCGTTTGCCGCTTCGGCAAGCGACTGGCCCATCTCCCGCGCCGATTCGGCGGCGTTCTGGTTCACGGAGATTTTCACCAGTTCCCGGTGTGTAAACTCGGCGGCCAGCACGGCAAGAATGGCCTCGCTCACCCCCTCTTTACCCACATGCACAGTCGCCTTGACCCGGTTGGCGAGGGAGCGCAGATGACGGCGCTGTTTGCCGGTTAATTCCATTTTTTTATCTACTCTGAAAGCGGTTAGTGATAGGTCTGGTCGGGACCGGGAAATTCCCCGCCCCGTACCTCGGCCCCGTAGGCCTTGAGTGCCTTTTTGATGGTGCGGGACAGATTGGCGTACGGCTTGACGAATTTGGGGTAGTTGCCGTCCCCCAGCCCCAACAGGTCGTGCCAGACCAGTATCTGCCCGTCGCAGTGGATGCCCGCGCCAATGCCGATGGTGGGGATGGATACGCTTTCCGTCACCTGCTTGGCCAGCTTTTCCGGTATCCCTTCCAGAATCATGGAAAACGCCCCGGCACTCTCCAACGCCCGGGCCTCGGCAATGATGCGCTCGGCGTCGGCCTGGCCCCGGCCCTGCACCCGGTAGCCGCCCATGGCGTGCACCGACTGGGGGGTCAGCCCCACGTGCCCCATGACCGGAATGCCCGCGGTGACCAGTGCGGCAACCCGCGCAAGCGCCGCGTCGCTGGCCCCTTCCAGTTTCACGGCGGCAGCACCCTCGGCCAGAAACCGGCCGGCGTTTTCCAGCGCGGCTTCCACGCTCTGCTGATAGCTCATGAACGGCATATCGCCCACCACCAGCGCGTGTTCGGTACCGCGCACCACCATTTGAGTGTGGTAGATCATCTGCTCCATGGTGACCGCCAGGGTGGTCTGGTGCCCCTGCACCACCGCGCCCAGGGAATCACCCACTAAAATCAAATCCATCCCGGCGGCGTCGGCCAGCTTTGCGGACGGATAGTCATAGGCAGTGACCGAGGCGATGCGCTCGCCCTGAGTCTTCTTGTTGATGATGTCGGTGATGGTAAGGGGTGACATAGTGCCTCCCATAATCGGGCCTAAGCGGGGCGCCAGTCCACTTTTGGCCGTGGAAACAGCCCGGCGCGCTCCACAATGCCCGGTACGGTGTCTTCACAGAATACCGCCATAATGTGGATTCCCGCCACTCCGGCGATCTGCCGCACCCCCTCAATCACCTCGAGGCAGATGTCCACCCCTTCGGCCAATACCCGCTCAGGATCCCCATCGTCCACTTTTTTCAGGCGCTCGATCAGGTGGTCGGGCACGTTGATTCCGGGCACATGGGCGTTCATGTATTCGGCCATGCGTACGCTCTTGAGCGGCGCCACCCCGGCCAGAATGGCCACCCGTTCGTGGATGCCTTCCGCCCGCACCATTTCCATCAGTTCGGCAAACCCTTCCACGTCAAAAATCATCTGGGTCTGCACAAACTCGGCCCCCTTGGCGGCCTTTTTGTCCAGCCTGCGGACCATGGCTTCCATCTTCACCGATACCGGGTTGAACGCCGCCCCCAGAAAGAATTTGGGGGCCACCTTGATCGGCTTGCCGTTGGCCAGGGTGCCGGTCTCGCGCATAAGCCGCACCATCTTGAGCATCTTGAACGAGTTGATGTCGAACACCGGTTTGGCTTCCGGGTGGTCGCCAATGCGGGGGGAATCGCCCGACAGGGCCAGCAGGTTGCGCATGCCCAGGGCATAGGCCCCCAACAGGTCGGCCTGAATGCCGATCAGGTTGCGGTCCCGGCAGGTCATCTGCAACACCGGCTCCACCCCCTCGTCCTGTACCACTAAGGAGCAGGCCAGTGAGCTCATGCGCACCACCGCCGTCTGACAGTCGGTGAGGTTCACCGCATCCACATACGGCCCCATCATTCTGGCTTTTTTGACCAGCGGTTCGGTGACCGCGCTTTTCGGCGGGGTCATCTCGGCGGTCACGGCAAAATGGCCTGCGGCAAGCACCGCCTCCAGGCGGCTTCTGGCGACAATCTGCCCCACGCTCAGGACGACTCTTCCGCCAGCCGTTTGGCCGATTCCACCGTGTTGTACAGCAGCATGGCAATGGTCATCGGCCCCACGCCGCCCGGCACCGGGGTGATCCACCCGGCGACCTTGCGTACGTCGTCAAAATCCACGTCGCCGCAGATGCTGCCGTCTTCCATGCGGTTGATGCCCACGTCGATGACCAGCGCGCCGAGCTTGACCATATCGGCGGTAATCATCTTCGGGCTGCCCACCGCCACCACTAAAATATCGCCGCGTTTTGTGTGTTCGGACAGATTCCGGGTGGATGCGTGGCAGATGGTCACCGTGGCCCCCGACTGCATCAGCATGATGGCGATGGGCTTGCCCACGTTGCCTGCCCCCACCACCACCGCGTGCAGGCCCTCGGTATCGCCCTCGCAGGTTTCGATCAGCTTCATGATGCCGTACGGGGTGCACGGGGCGAAGATGGTATCGCCGATCATCAGGCGGCCCACGTTGGTTTCGTGAAAGCCGTCCACGTCCTTGCGCGGAGAGATGGCGGCGATCGCCTCCACCTCGTTGATGTGCTCAGGCAGCGGCAGTTGCAACAGAACGCCGTCCACCATGGGATCGGCGTTCAGCCGCTGGATCAGGGCCAGCAGATGGTTCTGATCGGTGGCCTCGGCCAGGTGATGCACGTTGGAGGTGATGCCCACCTGCTCGCACGCCTTCACCTTGTTGCGCACATAGATTTCCGAGGCCGGGTCCTTGCCCACCAGAATCACATCCAGCCCCACATGGATGCCGTCCTCTTTCAGCTCGGCAACTTCGGCGGCGATTTCCTCACGCAGCCCGGCGGCTATCTTTTTTCCGTCAATGATCCTGGCCGACACCGGCGCTGCCCTCACTTAAAAATATGGCTGAATTTATTTCGCCCCGCACCGGATTATCCGATCCGAGGTAACAATCATGTCCATGGGTACGTCCGTCTTCGTGACCGGCACCTTGTCCACCATCTGCCCTTCAAACGCCAGCCCGATTTTGGTTCCCCCGCCAGCGTCTGCCAGCACCCGGTCGAAAAATCCACGTCCGTACCCCAATCGTCCGCCGTGTTCATCGAACGCAAGGCCCGGCAGCAAAAACAGGTCAATCTCGCTGGTTTTCACCGTGGGGAGCCCCGCCACCGGTTCCGGGATGCCCCACTGTCCCGGCGCAAGATCCATGACCGGGTTGGTGATGACGCACAGCACCAGTTGATCGTCTTCCACCCGTGGCAGCACCAGCCTGCGCCCGCTCATCAGTATGCGGGCCACAATGCCCGTGGTGCCCGCCTCGGAGCCAAAATGGGCGTAAGTAAGTACGGTTTTCGCCTCGTTAAAGACGGGAAGCGGTACCAGTCGGGCCTCCACCTCTTCGGTGAGCACTTCCTGATCGTGTGCGGACAGGTCGTCCCGCCATGCGCGGACCTGCTGTCTTAGTTTGGCCTTCTGATCGGTGGTGCTCATCGTCCGTTCGGACCCTCCAAGTTAATCCGGGAGTAGACCCGATCCCTCCCGTACGGGTCAAGGCGAATAGCAGATCAGCAGTTGACGGAACGAGGCATCTCTCCCTATTATTTCTGCCCTTCCCATGCACGCCGAAGTGGTGGAACTGGTAGACACGCCGTCTTGAGGGGGCGGTGGGAGAAATCCCGTGCGGGTTCGATTCCCGCCTTCGGCACCATTTTCGGTTACCCCGCACACATGGATAACGCCCTGATTTGACCTGAATAAGGGGGTGGAACACAATGGCCCGCACCCATGCTGTTCAACTCCTACGAATTCATCTTTGTGTTCCTTCCGGTCACCCTGTTCGTGTTCTACCGAATCGGGGGAATGGGACACCACCAGGTGGCCATTGCCTGGCTGGTGGGGGCTTCCCTGTTTTTTTATGCCTGGTGGAACCCCGCCTATGTCGGGCTGATCCTTTTTTCGGTCTTGTTCAATTACGCAGTGGGGGTGGCCCTGGCATCAGGTTCCACCAACCATGCCCAGGCCCATCGAAAGTGGGTGCTGACATTCGGTGTCGGCACCAATCTGAGTCTTCTGGGCTACTTTAAGTACGCCAACTTTTTTGTCGACAGCACCCGGCTACTTTTTGATTCCGGGTTTCGTATCGAAACCATTATCCTGCCGCTTGCCATTTCTTTTTTCACCTTCCAGCAGGTGGCCTATCTGGTAGATGCCTACCGAAGGGAAACCCGGGAACTCAACTTTCTGCATTACAGCCTGTTTGTAACCTTTTTCCCACAACTGATTGCGGGGCCGATTGTGCATCACAGGGAGATGCTTCCGCAGTTTGCCCGCGAGGCGGTATACCGGTTGAGCCACCAGAACCTGGTGGTAGGGGTCTCCATTTTTTCGATCGGACTGTTTAAAAAGGCCATTCTGGCAGACGGGGTGGCAACCTATGCCACCCCGGTGTTTGATGCCGCCGCAAGGGGGGAAGCGCTTACCTTTTTTGAAGCCTGGGGTGGGGCCATGGCCTATACGTTCCAGATATATTTCGACTTTGCGGGATACTCCGATATGGCAATCGGGGCGGCCCGGATGTTTGGAATCAGGCTGCCCCTCAACTTCTATTCCCCCTACAAGGCAAGCAACATCATTCAGTTCTGGCGGCGCTGGCATATGACCCTATCCCGGTTCCTGCGGGACTACCTTTACATTCCGCTGGGAGGAAACAGAAAGGGAAAGGCCCGACGGCATATCAACCTGTTTGTCACCATGTTGCTGGGCGGCCTGTGGCACGGGGCCGGCTGGACGTTTATTTTCTGGGGGGCGTTGCACGGGCTGTACCTGATTATTAATCATTCCTGGCACGGCCTGTTGCGGATGATCGGCATGGAAAAGGGGCAGCCCACCTGGTGGGGCCGCGCCACGGCCCACACCATTACGTTTCTGGCCGTGATCGTCGCCTGGGTGTTCTTTCGGGCGGAAACCATGCCCGCAGCCGTATCCATCATTCAGGCCATGGCGGGGTTCAACGGCTTTACCGTGCCCGCGGATTATCTGCCACGACTGAACAGCCTGTTCGGACTTGGCGATCTGCTCACCAGTATGGGATTGACCTTTGACCAGACACCGTACTTTCGGGGAATCAAGGAGATTGGATCATTGCTCGGACTATACCTGCTGGCCGTTTTTATGCCTAATACGGCTCAGTTTATGGCGCGCCACACTCCTGCCCTGGATGTGTACGAATGGACCCGCCGCAGCGCAAGCCGGAAATGGTGGCAATGGCGCCCCACCGTTCCCTGGGCCGTGGGGTTGGCGCTGCTTGCCGCAGTCAGCATGATGGGCCTCACTTCGGTGAGTGAATTCCTGTACTTCCAGTTCTAGTCCATGGGATTTCACCGCCATCAGCTCCGACGTTACGGCAGGGTCTTTGCCCTGACAGTCGTAGCGGTGTACGGCTTGTCCGGCCTGTTCAACCTGGTGGTCGATCCATACTGGGTATTCGCCATTGTCGAACGGGAAGGGTTTAACGCCAAAAAGTCGGCATATCATCGTCACGTGGCCACCGGAAGTACTTATATCGTGCAACGAAAAAAACCCGCGGCGTTGATTCTGGGCATCTCCCGGGCGAAGCGCGGGCTGGACCCCGGGCACCCGGGCTGGGACAGGCAACCAGTTTACAACCTCGGTATTCCCGGCGCCCCCATCTATCAGATATCACGGCACTTCCAGCACGCCGATGCCGGTCACCCGGTGGAACAAGTGGTACTGGCGCTGGACTTTATGGCCTTCAACGCGTTGCTGGACCCCACAAGCGACTTTGACGAGGCACGGCTGGCCAGCGTCCGCGGAGGGGGGCGGCCAATCGGGTGGTACGGCGACATGTTCCGCTTCCTGTTTTCCGGCGATGCCCTGAGGGCTAGCATATTAACCCTGCTCAGTCAAAAAGAGCCGTTGCGTTACCTGCCCGATGGCCGGGAACTGATCCGGGAGAAGGGTCGGCAGGGAGTTCGCCAGACATTTAAAAACAAATTGGTGTTTTACCTGTCCGGTGTTTTTTTGCGGGGGCAATGCAAAGAACACCGGTTTGACCACCCGGACGGTGATAAAAACAGCCTGAGTGCCTTCCGGGACATCCTGGAGTTGGCGTACAGCCGAAACATTGACATGCGGATGCTGATTTCGCCCAACCATGCCTGGATGGCGGAAACCATTTCCATATTAGGGCTCTGGCCTCAATTTGAGTCGTGGAAGCGGCAACTGGTGAACATCAACGAAGCGGTGGCAAAAGAACACGGAGCCCCCCCTTTTCCGCTCTGGGATTTTAGCGGATATACCTCCCTGACCATGGAGCAGGTACCACCGAAAAAGGAAAGGGATGCCCGGATGACCTGGCATCAGGAACCCAGCCATTACAAGGTGGCACTGGGCAACTTGGTGCTGGATCGGGTGTTCGGCTACAACCATCCTGAACGCACCGTTCCCGACGATATCGGAAACCGTTTGACCGGCAGCACCATTGAGGCCCACCTGGAACAGGTGAGGGAAAAGCAGCGCCAGTATCGTCAGGAGCATCCGAGTGATATCCGCGAGATTACCGAATTATTTCAGCGGACCGCCCCATCACGAGTTTCTTCGGAGGAGTGTGAAAGCAGGGAGTGACAAGGTAATTCAGTAATCGCAGGTCGCAAGTACCTGAGAACCTCTCTCCCGCCTTGCCAAACGGCCCGGCAAGACGCTATTATCTGAGGATCTTATCGATTTTTCGTTGTATGTTTGCTCAAACTGGTGTCGGAGGTGTCCTCATGGGAATGGTTCGTAAAGGGTTGTTGGTTATGGCGGTGGCCGTACTGAGCCTGTCTGTAGGAAGCGTGGCGATGGCCGCGGATAAAAAACCCAAGCCACCCAAAAAGATGCTGATTAACGGCATGTCCAGCGGCGTGTTGCGGGTGCCCGAAGTGGCCGTGTGGTCGTGCGCGGGGGGTCAGATGGGCGGTTGCAGCCTGCTGGGCCAGCTCAAGCACGGCACCGAGGTGATGCGCCACCAGTACGAAAAGCTCCCCAGCGGCAAGTGGTACCACGTGGTGGGCGACGGCATGGACGGCTGGATTCTGGCCCATTTCCTGAAGGCGCCGGGCACCTGACCGACTCTTTCAGCAAGCTTTCTAAAACGCTCCGGAAACGGGGCGTTTTTTTTGCGTGATCCTCACCCTCTCTGGATTCCCGCGTACGCGGGAATGACAATCAGGGAGGTGGTGGAGATTGCGGCAGATGCAAGGCGCGTGAAGGGAAAAAACCGGAGGCGTAGTCTGCTACGTCGAGTATTTTTTCCCGAGCAGCAACGAAGCAGGTGCCGTGATATCCGCCGTCTCAGGCGCGGAACGGTTAAGTTCGGGCGGGTTGTACCGGGAGAACTTCTCCAGGGGTGGTGTCGGCCCGCTGGGTGATGGCCAGTACCGGAACCACCTGGCCCCACTGGCCACACGCCGCGCAACGGGGTGCCCACTTATCCTGTCCCATGCCGCATTGTTTGCAGCCGTACGGCACGGCGGGACTGGCTTCGCCAAAGGCCGAAAGGGCCTCGCCCACCTCGCCCCGGCGCAGGCTGATGCGCCCCACCATCTCGTTAACCGCAGGGGATCCCCCGGCCTGATGCTCCAGTTGGGTGAGCACGTGCAGGGCGTCGTCAATCATCTCCAGCCGGTAATAGATACGCCCCAGAAAATAGCGCAGCGGCAGGCTTTTCGGGTCGCGCTCCACCAGGGTGGTGAAGTAGCGAATCGCCTCCCGCGGCTCTTCCAGTTGCACGATAAACAGGTTTTCGATGGCGGGCAAAAAGCTTTCATCGCGGGTCTGTTCATAGGCATCCCGGTATAGAGCGAGCGCCTCAGATGCCTTACCCTCCCCCATGAGTACGCTCCCCAGCGACATATAAGCCGGTGCAAAGGTGGAATTTTGGCGCACCATTTCCTTGAGTATGCTCTTGCCCCGTTCGGTCTTGCCTGCGGCCAGCCGGGCGGCGGCGGCCTCGTAGCGAAAACCGGCCAGGGTGGCCGCCTCCCCTTTTGAATCGAGCCCGGTCATGGCGGTTTTGATCAGCTGTTCCTGGGCCGATGTGGCCGCGTCCCATTCACCGGTTTTTGCGTGGATGTCGCGCAGGCGCATGAGCAGCGTCTGGTTTTTTGCATCTTCGGCCAAAACCTGTTCGATCAGCTGCACGGCGCTGCCGTACGATTCCATGCCCATGTAATCGTCGATCATGGACAGCCGGTGGTTGGGATCGTCCGGGTCCAGACGAAATGCCAGCCGGTGCAGGGAGACCGCCTCTTTGTGTGCCCCTTTGTCGCGGGCCAAGTCCCCCGTACGGGAGATGGCCGGTACATACTCCGGATTGATTTTATTGATTTTTTTATACAATTCGCGGGCCTTTGCGGCGCGTCCCGCCAGTCGCTCCCGCTCTGCCTGCTGGAACAGGGTGTGTACCCGATCGGTATGCCGCAGGCGGCGTTTGGCGCTTAAGTTCACAAAGAAAAGCTGTGCGTCCCGCAGCATGGTGCCGCCCAGCCCCATGGCAAGTCCCGCCGTCAGGCACCCCAAAAGCAGCGTGACCAGCCCCACGTCGTAACTTTTTGTTTTGGTAACGGCCACCGACACCACGGTGTCGTTGAAATAGCCCACGTATCCCGCCGCAGCGATGATGACCAGCGAAAAAAATAACAGGGTGCGCATGCACATCTCCCTAACCGTTATCAGGCCGTGCGGCCCGCCGTACAAGGCGTTGTACCATACACCATCGGACGGTGGCGTACGAAACGGAAAGTCAGTCGCCCGGCAGGCCCAGCTCCAGTTTCGGGGCGTCGCCCCACAGCCGTTCCAGACCGTAAAACTCACGCACATCTTCCAGAAAGATGTGCACGATCACGTCGGCGTAGTCCAGCAGCATCCAGCGCCGCTCGCCCTTGCCCTCAGTGGCCAGTGGTTCGATCCCGTGCTTGCTCAGGGCCTGGTCCACGCCTTCGTAAATGGCATTCACCTGGGTGGTGGAGGTGGCGGATATCAGCACGAAGTAGTCGGCGATGCTGGTCAGATCCCGCACGCACAACGCCTGAATGTCATGGCCGTGCTTGTCGTCGGCGGCAGCCACAACAATGCGTGCGATTTCTTCGGAAGAGAGCGCCTCGGGCTCCGGTTTTTTGCGGGATTCAGACATACAAATGATGCTGCATTATATAGGCAGATACTTGTTCAGACAAGCCGTCCGGATGGTAATCTCCCTTGCGAAGGGCGGCGCGAATGTCCGTACCGGAAGCCGGACACGGGGGGATCGGCACCAGTATCAGGTGGATGCCGTCGGCGGAAAACAGGTGCACCGGCACGGTCGGGTCGTCCCCGCAGCATGGGTCCAGGGGGGCAAAATCCACCCCGGCAAGCTGTGGCACCTCCCGCAACTGCCCAAACGACGCACCGGCACGGTACAGCACGGCCATGGGTGCCGCCCTGAGCACCGCGTCGGGCCGGTGCCAACTGCCGATACCCAATACCGCATCCAGCCCTAAAATAAACGTCCAGTCCACCTCCGGCTGATCGGTTTTGAGCTGTGTCAGGGTGTCGATGGTGTAGGACGGCCCGTCCCGGCGTATCTCTACACCGGATACCTCAAAGCCGGCTTTTCCGCTGGTGGCCATGCGGACCATTTCCAGCCGGTCGGCAGCCGGGGCCAGATCGGCCCGTTTGACCGGCGGCGTGCCTGCGGGCACAAAGCAGATGCGATCCAGATCAAGATCCTTCCGGGCCGCTTCCGCCACCGTCAGGTGGCATTCGTGCACCGGATTGAAGGTGCCGCCAAAAATGCCGACCCTGGGCGAAGTGTGGCTACGGGCGGACTTGTCCGTCACCGAACACCACAAATTTCTGGCAAGTGAGTTCCTTGAGCCCCATCGCTCCGCGGGCGTGAATGCGTGAGGTGCTGATGCCGATCTCGGCCCCCAGCCCGAACACCGCCCCGTCGTGCAGGCGGGACGAGGCGTTCACGTGCACCGACGCTGCGTCCACCTCGCGCACAAAGCGCATGGCGGTGGCGTAGTCGCCGGTGACGATCACCTCGGTATGGCGGGAGCCGTACCGGTGCATGTGGTCCACTGCGTCTTCAAAGCTGTCCACCACTTTGACGCCCATGTCCAGGCTCAGCCATTCGGTATCCCAGTCCGCCTCTGTTGCGGCCACGGCATCCGGCATCTTCTTTTTGCTTTGCGGGCAGGCGTGGGCGGTCACCTTTTCGGTTTTCAGCCGTGCATTCAGGTCCGGCAGAAAGGTATCGGCCACCTTTTTGTGTACCAGCACGGTTTCCAGCGAGTTGCACACGCCGGGGCGCTGCACCTTGGCGTTGATGGTCAATTCCATCGCCATGTTCAGGTCTGCGGCCTGATCCACATAGGTGTGGCACACGCCCTTGTCGTGCTTGATGACGGGAATGCGGCTTTTTTTGGTGACCATGCGGATCAGTCCCTCACCCCCACGGGGGATGATCAGGTCGATACAGGCATCCTGTACCAGCATGTGGTCCACTGCCGCCCGGTCGGTGGTTTCCAGCAGCACCACGGTGTTTTCCGGCAACCCGGCTTTTTTTCCGGCCTCATCCAGAATACGGGCGATGACGGTATTGGAGTGGATGGCCTCGGAGCCACCCTTCAGCAGCACGGCATTTCCACTTTTGATGCACAGGGCGGCGGCATCCGCCGTGACGTTGGGGCGCGATTCGTAGACGATGCCGATGACGCCGATGGGCACACGCATGCGTCCCACCGAAAAGCCGCCGGGGCGGCGCACCATGCCGTCGATTTCTCCCACCGGATCGGGCAGCAGGGCAATTTCCCGCAGGCCGTCGGCCATGGCGGTAATGCGGGCGGTATCCAGTTTCAACCGGTCGAGCATGGCGTCGGTCAGGCCCTTTTCCTTTCCCGCCGTCAGGTCTTTTTTGTTGGCGTCGCAAATCGCATCGCCCTGGGCGACCAGCGCGTCGGCCATATCGGTGAGCGCCCGGTCCTTGATGTCGGTGGCGGTGGAAGCCAGGCGCACGGATGCCTCTTTCACCCGCCGGGCCCGCTCTTTCACATAGGCTGCAATGTCATTCATGTTGTCCAAAAAAACCTTTCCCGCCGGGGCCGCAGATTTAAGTGGCTCCCGATGTCACGTGAGCGGTCTGCTTACATGTGCACTTGCCATATATAGTTTACATTGACCGCACGCCCTATAGTTTCTTACACTTTAGGGCTTCTCTTCAAGGGAGATTTGTGCCTTTTCGCCACGCCACCCCCGGTGGCGAAAGGGGGCTTTTGCTTTTTACGGGGTACCGGGTACCGGTTTGCTGACATCGCTGTCTGAAAAACTCGACGGAATTTTCAGCCGCCTGACGGGGCGCGGGGTTCTGACCGAAGCCATTATTACCGACGCCTTACGGGAGGTGCGACTCGCCCTGCTGGAGGCGGACGTGAACTTCGCCGTGGTCAAGCGCTTCGTGGCCGCCGTAAAAGAGGCGTGCCTGGGCGAGGACGTACTCAAGAGCCTCACCCCCGGTCAGCAGGTCATCAAGGTCGTAAAAGACGAGCTTGCCCGCATGATGGGCGCAACAAACGCCGCCCTGAACCTGGTGGCCGACGACCTGACCATCATTCTCATGGCGGGGCTGCAAGGCTCCGGTAAAACCACCACCACCGCAAAGCTTGCCCGCAGATTAAGTAAAGACGGCAAGCGCGTGCTGATGGTCGCCTGCGATCTGCAACGGCCCGCCGCAGTCAAACAGCTGGAAACCCTGGGCGGACAGATCGATGTGAAGGTGCTGGCCCCGGAAGCCGCCGGTGGCGATCCGGTAAAAGCCGCCAGAGCCGGGCTGGAGTTCGCCCAAAAAAATCGGTACGACGTGGTGCTGTTCGATACCGCCGGCCGCCTGCACATGGACGAGTCGCTCATGGGCGAGCTGACCCGCGTGCACAAGGCCATCTCCCCCCACGAAACCCTGCTGGTGGCCGACGCCATGACCGGCCAGGAAGCGGTGGGCATCGCCGAACGCTTTCACGAAAGCCTGACCCTTACCGGCATCGTCCTCACCAAGCTGGAAGGCGACGCCCGGGGCGGCGCGGTGCTGTCCATGCGCGAGGTGACGGGCTGTCCGGTCAAGTTCGTCGGCGTGGGCGAAAAAGTGGATGCGCTGGAGCCGTTCCACCCGGACCGTATGGCCGGACGTATTCTCGGCATGGGCGACATGCTCTCCCTGATCGAAAAGGCCGAAACCACCGTCTCGAGAGAGAAAGCGGAAAAGCTGGCCAAAAAGCTGAAGAAAAGCCAGTTCACCCTGGAAGATTTCCGCGACCAGCTCAAACAGATCAAAAAAATGGGGTCGCTGTCCGACATCCTGGCCATGATTCCGGGTGCCGGAAAGATGGCCAAGGCCACCTCGCAGATTTCCGACAAGGAGATCGGCCGGGTGGAGGCCATCATCAGCTCGATGACCCTGGGCGAGCGCCGCAACCACACCATCATCAACGGCAGCCGCCGCAAGCGGATTGCCCGGGGCAGCGGCACCTCGGTGCAGGATGTGAACAAGCTGCTCAAAAACTTCATCAAGGGCCGCAAGATGATGAAGGCCATGGCCGGTGCCGGCGGCAAGGGCTTCAAAATGAAACAGATGTTGCCGTTTTAACGGCGTAACGATTGATTGTCGATATACGTTAAGAAAAAGAAGGAGTATTCATGGCTGTAACCATTCGATTGACCCGCAAGGGCCGCCGCAAGCTGCCGTTTTACCGGGTCGTGGCGGCAGACAAGCGCATGCCCCGCGACGGGCGTTTTCTGGAAGTGCTGGGCACCTACGATCCGCTGGCCACAGAGGGCGGCGTGAACCTGAAATCCGACCTGATTGAAAACTGGGTCGCCAAGGGCGCCACCATCTCCCCTGCCGTGCGCGACCTGATCAAGCGGGCTGCCGCCGCCAAGGCGTAGCACACGCCTTGATGTGCCGCGTCTGCCGAACGGCTGTGTCATGACGCAAGGCGCAGGCGAACTGGTTCTGATTGGTCACCGGTTGCGCGCCCACGGCGTGCGGGGCGAGGTGTCTGTAGAACCGCTTTCGGGAGAGCCGGGGCGATTTACCAAAAGGCTGTCTGTTGTGTGGCGCAGGCCGGGGCACGATGACCGCCCCCTGACCATTACCGCCAGCCGGGGCAAGGGCGTGAAGGCGTATGTCACCTTTGGCGACATCTCCGACCGGGAGAGTGCAGCGCAGTTGAACGGCGGTGAACTGTGGGGCGAGGCCGCCTCTTCTCCGGAACTGGATAACGGCACCTGGTACCACCATCAGTTGCTTGGTCTTGCGGTCACCGATGAACACGGTGCCCCCCTGGGCGAGTTGACCGCCATTTCCAGCAGCGGCGCCCACGACAATTACGAGGTCACCATGGCCGACGGGCAAAAATTTCTGGTGCCCGCCGTGCCCGCGTTTATTCTCGATATCAACATCGAAGCGGGCCGCATGACAATCCAGCCGATTCCCGGCCTGATGCCGGACAAAAAAAGCGATGCGTAAGCCGTGACGTTAAAAGCAGACATCATCACCCTGTTTCCCGAAATGATGGAAACCGTGCTGAACGCCAGCATTCTGGGCCGCGCCCGCGCCGCAGGGCGCCTGCACACCCGGGTGACCGATCTGCGCGCCCACGGCCTGGGACGCTACCGCAAGGTGGACGACGAGCCGTACGGCGGCGGCCCCGGCATGGTGCTGAAGCCGGAACCGGTATATGCCGCAGTGGCCGAGGCCCACGCACACAGCGACGGCCCGTGCCGCCTGATTATGACTTCGCCGCAGGGGCGCAGATTCGATCAGGCCATGGCGCATGAACTGGCCGCAGAAACCCGCACCCTGATCATTTTGTGCGGCCACTACGAGGGCATCGACGAGCGGGTGCGCGAAGGGCTGGGGTTTGAGGAAGTTTCTCTGGGAGACTACGTGTTGACCGGCGGCGAACTGCCCGCCCTGATCATGCTGGATGCCGCCGTCAGGCTGATTCCCGGCGTGCTGGGAGATGATCTTTCGGCGGCATCGGACACCTTTTCCGCAGGCGCGGACGGCATTTTAAAACACCCCCAGTACACCCGCCCGGCCCTGTTCAACGGCATGCCGGTGCCGGAAGTGCTGACCGGTGGCAACCACCGGGAAATCGTCCGCTGGCGCAAGGAACAGGCCGCCCGCGCCACCCGGGAAAAACGCCCGGACCTGCTGAAAAAAGACGCGGAACACAGCAGCTGAGCGAAGCTGCCACACCTTTTTAAATGGCTCCCGTCTACGTTGCATTGATCCACGGCCCCGTGCTCAACCGGCGCGGCGACCTGATTACCACGGCCATTACCGGCCTGAACGTACACGACATCGCCCGGGCTTCCACCACCTATGGCATCTCCGGTTATTTTATCGTCACCCCGCTGGCCACCCAGCAGGGGCTGGTGCGGCGCATGACGGACCATTGGGAAGGCGGCTTCGGTGCCGCGTACAACCCGAACCGCAAGGTGGCCCTTGCCGCCGTGAATGTGGTGGACACCCTGGAGTTGGCCATGGACGAGGTAGCAACACGTGAAGGATCCCGACCCCTGCTGGTGGCCACTTCCGCACGCACGCCGGAAAACGCCCACCCGGTCAGCTTCTCCGGCCTGAAAGGCACGATTACCACAGGCGACACACCGATTATGCTGGCCTTCGGCACCGCCTGGGGACTGCCGGATGAAGCCCTTGTTGCCGCCGACATGCTGCTGCCACCCATCCACGGGCCGGGAGAATACAACCACCTGTCGGTAAGAAGCGCCGTGGCGATCATTCTGGATCGCCTTCTGGGCCGTGATGGTGAGGCGATGGCCGAGGGCAATTAGCAAACCAGGGGAATACGGTCAAGCTGGATCGCCTTCCGGGCCGTGATGGTGGGGCGATGACCGAGGGTAGTTGAGTGGGCCGGGGGCACCGGGTCAAACTTAGATCGACTTCCGGATCATCGTGAGGTGATCACCGAAGGGGTTTGAGTGGATCCGGGGACATGCAGTTAAATATGGAAATCCCCGTAGAAAGCTGTTGATCCACAGCCGCTTTTCAGTCAGAATGTACGGCTTCCAGTTCTTCGTGTTTTTAAGGAGAGGGTCGATGAATCGGCTTCAGCGGATCGAAAAATCGCTTGCGGCAAAAGGCGGGCGCACTGTATTTACCATCGGCGACACCGTGCGTGTGCATGTGAAGGTGGTCGAAGGTGGCAAGGAACGTATCCAGGTCTTTGAAGGGCTGGTCATCGCCCGCAGTGGCGGTTCCAGCCGTGAGACATTCACGGTCCGCAAAGTCTCCTACAACACCGGGGTGGAGCGCGTCTTCCCGCTGAACTCCCCCAAGGTGGAGCGCATTGAGGTTGTCCGTAGCGGCCGTGTACGCCGCGCCAAGCTGTACTACCTGCGAACCCGTCGCGGTAAGGCCGCCCGCATCGCCGAGCGCGATATGCGCGGCAAGCAGACGGCTGCCGATATTCAGAAGGCCGCTGACGAAGCCCTGGCGGCGGAAGAAGCCGCCACAGCCGCCAAGGCTGCAAAAGCCGATGAGAAGGCGGAAGCCGCAGAGACGCAGGTAGAGGAAGCCCCGGAGGATACGGCCACCGCGCCCGAAGCCGTGGAAGAGACTGCTGCCGATGCGGCCCCGGAAGAAGCGGCCAAGGAAGAGGATTCCGGGGACACCCCCGCCGAGACGGCAAGCGACACGCCGGACGAGACCCCCAAGGACAAAGACTGACGGACCCCGTCCGGTGCAACCCGCTCCGGACATGTGGTACTACGAGACCCGCGCAAAAAAGCGCGGGGCCAGTCAGATTGCAGGCATCGACGAGGCGGGTCGGGGGCCTCTGGCAGGACCCGTGGTGGCCGCCGCCGTGATGCTGGACCCAAAAGATCCAATCATTGGCCTTAACGACTCCAAGCAACTTTCCGAAAAAGTACGTGAACGGCTTTTTGGAGAGATCCAGTCTCGCGCCATCGCGGTGGGGGTCGGCATTGTCGGTCCGGAACAGATCGACCGGATCAATATCCTGCAAGCCACCATACAAGCGATGACCCATGCAGTGGAGGGGCTGCCCGTGGCAGGTGAGCACATTCAGCCGGATTACCTGCTGATTGACGCCCTCACCCTTAAAGGACTGCCCATTCCGCAGGACGGCATCATCAAGGGCGATGCCAGAAGCGCCAGCATTGCTGCCGCCTCCATCGTCGCCAAGGTCACCCGGGACCGGTTGATGGTTCACTACGACGGCCTGTTTCCCGGTTACGGGTTTGCGGGCCACAAGGGGTATCCCACCCGGGCGCACAAGGAGGCGCTACGCCAGTTGGGACCATGCGAAATCCACCGCCGCACCTTCTCCGGGGTGGTCAGGCGGGCCGTATGAGAAAAAGCACGCCCCCGACGGATCGCCAGGAACTGGGTAAAAGTGCCGAGACACTGGCATGCAACCATTTGAAACGGAAAGGGTTCGACATCGTTTCAAGAAATTACCGAGCCCTGCGGGGAGAGGTTGATATTATCTGCAAAGATCGTGATGATTGGGTGTTCGTCGAGGTCAAGGCACGCAGCAGCAACCGCTTTGGGGGGGCTGCGGCCGCAATACCCAGATCCAAGCAGGAGCAAGTGGCAAAAGTAGCCTCTCATTACCTTATGGCCAATGGACTGTATGGGGAAGTGGCGTGCCGATTCGACGTGGTGCTGGTGGATGCCGGCACCAGACCGTACCAAGTAACGCACATTCCCAACGCCTTCCACATGGAGTCGAGCTAGACCGTGCAGATTGGACTGAATCAAAACGTCAAACACGAAGGAAAATGGTTTCACGTGCAGACCGAGGACGTGCCCGCCCGCGAATCGGTGGTCACCCAGGTCTTTGTGGACGGGCAGATCGTGCATACCTATGCCTTCCCCTACGCGGAGTGGAAATCCGACGCCAATTGGGAAGACCGAGTGCACGAACAGGCCAAAAAACAGCACTCGATCATGGTGATGGCGGTAAATCGCGGACGCCTTAATGAGAAAAAATGATTTTCTGATAGACTGAAGCGGATACCTTGTTTACTACTTTGGCCCGCCTTGCTGCGGGAAATTGAATACCTCTGAATGGCAAATTTATGACAGATCAAAAAAAACGCACGGCACTGCTTGCCCCGTTCATCCTCGCAGCCTTTTTAATCGGCAGTCTGGTTGGCTACAGCATGGACAACCGGGTCATGGCCCAGGGCAATACCTTTGACGAGATCCGGGTATTCACCGAAGTGCTGGCCTATATTCAAAATAAATATGTGGAAAACGTGGACGCCGACGAGTTGATCGCAGGCGCGATCCGCGGCATGGTGGGCACCCTGGACCCCCACTCCAGCTACATGGCCCGGGAATCGTACGAAGACCTGAAGGTGGACACCAAAGGCGAATTTGGCGGGCTGGGTATCCAGATCAGCGTGCGCGACCGCAAACTGGTGGTCATCTCCCCCATCGAAGACACCCCCGCATTCCGGGCTGGCATCAAGTCGGGTGACCACATCATCAAGGTAAACGGCGAACCCACTGCAGAAATGACTATCATGGACGCAGTGGACCGGATGCGCGGCAAAAAAGGCACCGACGTGCTGATCACCATCATCCGGGAAGGCGAGGAAGAGCCGCTCGACATTACCATCACGCGCGATATCATCAAAATCCAGAGCGTCCGCTCGCGCATGCTGGAGCCGGGCATCGGCTACGTACGCATCACCCAGTTCCAGTCCCAGTCCGGTCCGGACCTCAAGAGACACGTGGCCACCCTCGCCGACAACGGCATGGAATATCTGGTTCTCGATCTCAGAAACAACCCGGGCGGACTGCTCACCTCTGCCGTTGAGGTGTCCGAGCAGTTCCTCGAAGACGACCAGTTGGTGGTCTACATCCAGGGGCGCGACGGCCAGCGGGAAGAATATTTCTCCCACGCGCCGGACGACAACGACTTCCCCATGGTGGTGCTGGTCAATGAAGGCAGCGCCTCCGCCTCGGAAATTGTTTCCGGTGCCCTGCAAGACCTTGGTCGCGCCGCCATCATCGGCATGACCACCTTTGGCAAGGGGTCGGTACAGACCATCCTGCCGCTGTCGGACAGTTCGGGACTGCGGTTGACCACGGCCAAGTACTACACCCCGTCCGGTCGCTCCATCCAGAACACCGGCATCACGCCGGACATCGTGGTCCAGCTCGACCCGGACTATGAAGTCTCCCGCGATCGCAAACTGCGCTTCCTGCACGACAAGGATCCAGACGCCGCCAGGCAGGGAGATACCGCCGACAAGCACTCCCTGCACCGGAAGGGCGACAAAAAATCACCCATCATCGGACAGGACGGCGAGGGAAAATCCGCCGAAGAAGACGGGATCAACCTGACCGATGAAGAAGAAGCCTACCTCAGGGACAACCAGCTGCAAACGGCTGTGGACATTCTGAAAGGGTGGCGCATCATCAACCGGAACACCTCCCCCTCGGTCATGACAGCGGGGGGGTAGCCGTCGCCCCGGCCCCGACCCCTTGGCACCGGTATTTCTCTTTCTGATCCGCCACGGCCATGTGGCCGCTGACGGTCGGTTGTGCGGCCACACGGACCTCCCCCTTAGCCCGCAAGGCGAAACCGAGGCGGCCTGTGCAGCCACCGCGCTGGCCGATGTGCCGCTGCACGCCATCTATACCAGTGACCTGACCCGCAGCAAGCAAACCGCCCGCACCATTGCCGCTCCGCACAGGCTTTCGCAAACCGTGGACGTGGGGCTGCGCGAACGGCATTTCGGAGCGTGGGAAGGCGCCCTCCCCGCACACCTGAACACACAGCACCCAAATGCCCTGGCCCGCTTGTGGAACGACCCGGATTTTGCCCCACCCGGCGGTGAAACCGCCCGTGAACTGACAGATCGCGTCCTGGCCGCCATGGAGCGGCTGACAGCTTGCCACGCAGGCAAGACCGTCGCCGTGGTGGCCCACGGCGGGTCCATACGGGCCGTGCTGGCACATCATCTGGGGGCAGGGCTTGCGAACGCCTTGCGGATGGAAATATGGCCGGGGCACGGCAGTCTGCTGGCCTGTTACCCGGACGGCGGCGTGGCCGTGGGAGGGATCAACCTGCCTACGTCGTCCTGGGTGGGCACATGGCAAAGGCTCTCCGGGAACACAGCACCCGCACAGACAAATCCGCCGGAAACTATATCCGCCAATGGTGGTATGATTTCGCAGACTATCCAAACCCACCCAGCAAATCACATGGAGCCGAAACCGTCTTGAACGCCAAACGCCTTTTTCCCATCGTTTTTCTTGTACTTCTGGCATCTGTCGCCGCGGGCCTGCTTTACACGGGAACCACCCAGGCCCGGGAGTCCAAAGCAAAGGTCGATACATCGCAACTGATCGCCATTTCGGAAACGTTTGTTCAGATTGCCGAAAAAATCACCCCCGCCGTGGTGGGGGTTTCCACCACCCGGGTGGTGCAGGGCCGGGATGGCGGTCCGTTCTTCTCGGACCCGTACTTTCGCTGGTTTTTTGGCGACCGTATGCCGCGCCAGCGGGACCGGGAGGAGCAGGGTCTGGGCTCCGGCGTACTGGTCTCAAGCGACGGCTTGATCGTCACCAACGCCCACGTGGTAAACGGAGCCGACCATATCAGCGTGACCCTTTCCGACCGCAGGGCATTCAAGGCGTCGGTTGTGGGCGTGGATGAAAAGACCGACCTTGCCGTGCTGCGCATCGACGGAACCAATCTGCCGTGGGTGCCGTTCGGCGATTCCTCTTCCCTGCGGGCGGGCGAACTGGTGCTTGCGGTGGGCAACCCGTTTGGCCTGAAACAGACCGTGACCATGGGAATTATCAGCGGCGTCGGACGCCAGGGGGTGGGCATTACCGACTATGAAGACTTTATCCAGACCGATGCCGCCATCAATCCGGGCAACTCCGGCGGTGCCATGGTTAACACCCGTGGGGAATTGATCGGCATCAATACCGCCATCTTTACCCAGAGCGGCGGCTATGAGGGCATCGGCTTTGCCATTCCCTCCGATCTGGCCCGACAGGTGATGGACAGCCTGGTGAAAACAGGGCGCGTGGTGCGCGGCTGGCTGGGGGTATCCATTCAGGAAATCACCCCCGAGCTTGCCGCCCAGTTTGGCCTCAAATCCCCCTCCGGCGCACTGGTCACCGACGTGATTGAAGACAGTCCGGCAGAAAAATCGGGGCTGCGCCGGGGGGATGTAATCCTCGACCTGAACGGCCAGCCGATTGAAAAACTCAGTCAGCTCAGACTGCTGGTCGCGTCCACCGAGGTGGGTTCCAAGGTAAGGGTGCGCCTGCAGCGGGATGGAAAAAACATCACTGTCACCGTCACCCTGGGTGAACTGCCGGAAGACCCCACGGTACTGGGCAGCCGCGGAGATGAGGTGCCGGAAGATACCTATGACAACGCCCTCTCCGGCCTTTCCGTCGGCACGATTGATGCGGAAACAAGCACCCGGTTCCAGCTGGAACCCAACACCCAAGGGGTGGTGATTCTCGATATCAAGCTGGGCAGCACCGCCTCCCGCGCGGGCCTGACCCCTGGTGACGTCATTATCGAAATACACCGGGAGGAGATCCAGAACCTTGCGGACTACCGCCGGATTGCCCGCACCATCAAGGCGGGCGACAAAATTCTGTTATTGATTTCCCGCCGGGGCCAGACCCTGTTCGTGGGCATCGATCCGTAGGCCTTTATTTCCCGGAGGACGGGGGTATAATAGACGCAGGCTGCACCTCATTTAAGGTGAGCGAACGCAAGCGCACCACTTTCCTGGGGAGGGGTGGACAGATGGCTATCGCCAGACGGATTACGTCAATCATCCAGGTGCACAGCCTGGATGACCGGTTTCTGACCGATTGCTACGTGGTGAGCATCGGCTTTTCCGGACTCACCGCCATTTCCGAAAAATCGGTGGCCGCAGGCACCCTGGTGCACGTAGACCTGACCTATGTAAGCGGGTCCGGCACCCTGGAGGGGGAAACGATCGCCGCCCGGATTCATGCGTGCCAACGGCGCTCAGCGGGGAGTCACCTGATCCACATCACCTTTGCCCACGATCTGGCAGACGATCGCACGTCGCGGCTGGCCGGATTTATTCGCCGGGAACTGGGTCTGGCTCCATTAGCGCCTGCGCCACAAGATCGTGAAGCCGTGGCCGGAACTGTCTGATCCGTACGTTTTCCGGGTCCGGGTGGACCCGATTGGTGAGCAACACCACCACCCACTCCCGATCCATCTCCATCCATACGGACGTGCCGGTAAACCCCAGATGACCGGCCGAGTGCGGTCCAAAATGGCTGCCGGCACTGGAAGGCACTGTGGGTGTATCGAACCCGTATGCCCACGAAGAGCCCGGCACATCGGTATTTTTGCTCATAAACCGCCGGGCCAGCGCCTGCGGTATCCATTCGCTACGACCGTGCCAGGCATCCATCAGGGAAACGGCCCAGCGGCCCACGTCATCCGCAGTGGAAAACAGCCCGGCATGGCCTGCAACGCCGCCCATGGAAAAGGTGTTGTCGTCATGCACCTGGCCACACAACACCCGCTCCCGCCACGGGCAAAAGGCGGTAGCGGCCACCGTGCGGGCGGCAAATGCATCCTCCCGGTTGCCCCGGTTAAAGCGGGTGTCGGAAAGAGCCAGCGGCCCCTTCACCAGTTTGTCGAACAGGGCATCCAACGGCATGCCGGATACCTTTTCCAGCAACGCCCCCAGCAAAATAAATCCCAGATCGCTATATACGCTCTCCGTGCCCGGCTGTGATCCGCGGGGCACCTGGGCCACCTGCTCCACAATCCAGTCCGTACCGTGCGCCCCCCCCATAAAGCCGGGATTCTCCTGCTCCAGAAGCCGCACTTTTTCGTAAAACGGCCGCCAGTCGGGCAATCCGGACGAGTGGGTCAACAGATGAAACAGCGTGATGGGGGGGGAGTCGGGCCACTGACCGGGCAAAAAGTCCGCCACTTTATCGTCCGGGTCCAGCCGCCCTTCCGCCACCAGCAGCATGAGCATGGTCACCGTGGACATGGGTTTGGTCAGCGAAGCGATATCAAACAGGGTGTCGGTTTCCACCGGCACGCCGTCTGCGGTCAGGGCGGTTTTTCCCACCGCCTCGTGGAAAACCTGCCCCTTGTTCCACACCCACAGGGCGGCACCGGGGTAAACTTGCTCACGCATTCCCTGTCTGAGGGCCTCGCGTACGGGATTCATCTTGTCTGAAGAAGGTGTCATATCAATCCAGAGCGGGCCTGAAAACCCGAATAATGACACATTCGATGTTGTTTGACCGCCACTGATCCTTTATCCTACTATTTGTTTCATCATTAAAAAGTACCTCAAGTGCGGGGGCGGCATGCGCCCCATATAAACCCTACCGAGACTTTAAAGATAAAGGGTAGCGATCGATGGCCTTACTGATTACCGAAGAATGTATCAACTGCGCAGCGTGCGAGCCGGAATGTCCGAATGAAGCGATTCACGAAGACGATCCGGTGTATATAATTGAGCCCGACCTGTGCACGGAATGCGTGGGGTTCCACGAAGAGGCGCAGTGCGCCGCCGTCTGCCCGGTGGACTGTTGTCTGCCCGACCCGGACCACGAGGAAACCGAAGAGCAGTTGCTCGCAAAGAAAGACAAGATCCACCCCAACGGGTAGGTTCCTGATCGCTCTGCGCGTCTGGAAATCTGTAAGAAGGCCCGCCAATGGCGGGCCTTCGTTGCTTTTTTAGTATTTTTTCAAATACGGGGCACAAACACATGCCTATCCACCGCACCCGCCAGATCGTACTCGATACCGAAACCACGGGCCTGAGCCCCAACGAGGGGCACCGGGTGATCGAAATTGGCGCGGTTGAACTGATCAACCGCCACCCGACCGGCAACACGTTCCAGACCTACCTGCACCCGGATCGGGAAATCCCCGAAGACTCCATCCGCATTCACGGCATCACCGACGAGAAGGTGGCGGGCGCGCCCCGCTTCTGGGAAGTGGTGGATGAGTTGATGGCGTTTATCGGGGACGACCCGCTGGTGATCCACAATGCCCCGTTCGATCTGGCGTTTTTAAACCACGAACTGGAAGCCGCCGGTCGCCCCACCCTGGACGGCCACCCGGTGATCGACACGCTGGTGGAGGCCAAGCGCCGCCACCCACGCCAGCGCAACAATCTGGACGCCCTGTGCCGTCGATACAACGTGGACAACGCCCACCGTACCGTGCACGGGGCGCTGCTGGATTCCGAAATCCTCGCCGAGGTCTATATCGCCATGCTGGGCGGCCACCAGACCGTGCTGTCGGGGCTGGAAACCGCCTGGGGAGGGACACACAGCAGCCCGGACGCTGCGGCGCAAGTGCAGGAAAAGACCGGACTGGTACCGGAAGGTGCTCCCATGCCGCAGGGGCGCACGCCACTTCTGGCCCAAGTCACCCCGGAAGACCTGGAAGCCCATGCCGTGCTGATTGGCCGTCTGGGGGATGCCTGTATCTGGCAGGAAGAAGCCGCAGAATAAGTCGCAAGAGGCGCCGGGGCCAGTTTTGTACCCACCCTGTTTTGAAGCGGCCTACAACCGGTTTTTGCAGGTGCCTACAGCCGGTTCTTGAAATAGATCACCAGATCCCGGACCGAAATCAACCCCACCACCTCGCCCCGTTCCGTGACCACCAGATGGCGAATCTGGTTCACGCTCATAATCTCGTTGGCATCGATCAGGGTCTGGTTCACGTCAATGGTGATCAGCGGAGAACTCATCACTTTTTCCGCTGTGCAGGTGGCCAGGTCCATGCCCGTGGCCAGCGCCTTGCGCACAATATCGGTTTCGCTGACGATGCCTTCAAAGCGACCGTCCACCTTCACCAGTAGCGCACCCACCTGATCTGCGGCCATCTTTTCGGCCACCTGTTTCAAGGTGGTGCCCGCTTCCAGAAAACTGATATCGCGGTTCATCAGGACGGCAAGCGGCATCATGGGCGGGAACCTCCAAAAGGGACGAGAACATCACACATGGTACCAATCACCAATACAAGCATCAATCATCGAACAGCATGGGCATTACAACCCTAGTGGCAGGGCAGCCCCACTGCATGGCGAAATTCGTGAAAAGTATCGTGCAAAATCGGCATCTGGGCAAAGCCAACGGCCCAGACAAGGGCGATACCCATCGCTGCCAGACCAAGATAAACCAACGCCTGCGGTAGACGGCCTGCGGCCGCAAATTCAAACTGGGACAACATCGTATTTCCTCCTCGGGAAAACGGACGGTTATAAATTCCTCACGCGGCAGGTCTCCTGGCTTACGGATCATCGCCATCCACTTTGCCTTCCCAGGCCCAAAACAGGCCCAGTGGCATTTATCAGCAGACAGCTCCCCGTTTACAGTGGCGGGACCGCACCGGACTTGCACCGGTTTCCCTCTTTAAACGGCCGGGACCTTCCCGGCGCCGCTAAGGATGTGAGGGATTTAACACCAACCGCACGGTTCGGGTCAACGCGGTACGGCACACAAAAATGGATATTGTCAATTATTTTGCTGTATTAACAAATGGTTGTGATTATTTTTTTGCGGGCGGCCCGGCGCGGTCACCCACCAACTCAAGCGCCGTGATGCCGCCCTGTGCATAGCGCCGAATCAGGTCCAGCCCCCGATATACGGTGCGCTGCACAAAACGGGCGCGATCGCCTGAGTGCACGAACCGGTAACAGACGGTGCCTTCCGGGGTGGAAACGGCCATATAGACCGTACCCACCGGTTTTTCTTTGGTGCCCCCTGTGGGTCCGGCAATACCGGTGACCGACAGGGTGATATCGACATGGGAGGCCTCCCGTAGCTGCTCGGCCATAGACCTTGCCACGGGTTCGCTGACCGCGCCGTGCGCCTTGATCAGCGCCTCCGGCACCCCCAGCGCCTGGGTTTTGGCCGCATTGGCATAGCTGACGATGCCCCGGTCTACATAATCGGACGCCCCCGGCACAGCGGTCAGGGCCGCACAGATGGCCCCCCCGGTGCAGCTTTCCGCCGTGGCGACCGTCTGCCCGCCAGCGCGCAGTAAATCACCCACCACCTCTGCCAGGCTGGTATCGCCCTCGGCATAGATCACATCACCCAAAGCGGTGTGTACGCGAGATACTGCCTGTTTGAGTGCCGCATCGGTGGTGGCGGTGATGTGCAGATCCACCGCCAGCGGGTTGGCCGTCACCCCGAGGCTCACGTCATCCATACCGGACAGGACATCCCCTACTATCCGGTCCAGTTCCTTTTCCATGCGCCCCACGGTGCGTAGCGTGCGGGCATGGTGGACGCGATCGGGAAAGCGCGCGCGGATACGCCGTTCCAGTTCCGGCCACATGGCCTCCAACTCCCACGGCACCCCCGGCAGGGCGGCCAGGGTGACGGCGGCGGTTTCGATCCAGAACCCGGCGGCGCTGCCCTGGGGATTTGCCATCTGTTCGGCCCCGTCCGGCACGGCTCCGGGACGATGGTCGGGCAAGACCTCAAGGGTGACAAGCGGCAGGTCCAGCGCCGTAGCCAGCGCCTGCCGGGTGACATCGTCGCCGGTAGGGCCAAGGCCGCCGGAAACAACGACTAAGTTTGAGCGGGAAAGCGCCTCGCGGGCGGCGTTTCCAATCTCGTCCTCGCCGTCACCCACCAATGTGACACGCAGGCACGGCAGCCCCATGCGGGAAAGCCCCACGGCCAAAAAACGGCCGTTGCTGTCGGCCACCTTGCCGGTGACCAACTCCTCGCCAGTCAGGATCAGTTCGATGCGGGGCTGATTCATCTTAAATGCCCAGCAGGCGTACGGCCAGAACCAGTGCCACCGCCGCGTATATGCCAGCCATCACGTCATCCGCCATCACCCCGAACCCCCCGGCGAAGCGGCGCTCGGCCCAGCGGCACGGGGGCGGCTTGGTGATATCGAACAGGCGAAACAGGGCAAATCCCACAGCCAGGTGCAGCGGCGTGAACGGCACAAACGCCACGGTAATCAGCACCCCCACAATTTCATCAATCACCACCGCGCCCGGATCCTTGCCGCCGAAATGGCGCTCGGCCACGGCGGACGCCACCACCCCCAGGGGAAACAGCAAAACCGCTGCGACCAGGCACCAGAGCGGATGCACCAGCAGGATGGGCCAGGCCATCAACGCACCCACCGCGCTGCCAAAAGTTCCCGGTGCCACCGGGGCCATGCCGCTGCCGAAACCGGTAGCGATCACCAGTAACAGGCGGTCTTTCAACCCGATGTTTTTGCGGGTGCTCTTTGGGGGGGCTTCACTCACGGGCGTGACCGTACCACGAGGACCGGACCCGATCAATAACCGGGCAACACCCCGCACAACCGCCTATTTACTAAGCAAGAATGGAAAAAAGACCGAAACGACGGACATGCGGGAGTCGAAGGACGGTCAAAGCCGGGGCGGGGGTGCCTCTATATCTGAAAAGCGTGACAACGGCCTCGCACGGGTTCGTGCGTCCCGGCCCCACCTGCTGTTGCGCCACCACGACCGGCCCGAAGTCTATAAACTGAAAATTTACGTCAAGGAAGGCGGCTACGAAGCCCAGAAACGGGTGCTGGGGCGGGTTTCCCGCGAAAAACTCACTGACTGGATGGCTGCTGCGCACCTGCGCGGTCGGGGCGGCGCGGGCCAGCCGGTGGCCAAAAAATGGCGGCGGGTGGCGGACGTGGAAGGCCAGCGCTACGTGATCGCCAACGGCGACGAGTCGGAGCCCGGTACCTTCAAGGACAAGGAGTTGATGGAGGAAAACCCCCATCAGCTCATCGAAGGAGTGGTCCTGTCCGCCTATGCCGTCAAGGCCACGAAGGCCATCATCTACATCCGGCTGGAATACGAACTGGCCCAGGAGCGGGTAAAAGCCGCCCTCATTGAGGCCGAAAAAGCCGGCCTGATCGGCACAGACATCCTGGGCACCGGGGTGGATGTGGAAATCGAGATTTTCGTCTCCGGCGGCGCCTATATCTGCGGCGAGCAGACCGCACTGATCGAGTCCATCGAGGGCAACCTGCCGATTCCGCGTCCCAAGCCCCCCTACCCCACCGTATACGGCCTGTGGGGCCGTCCCACGGTGGTGCAAAACATCGAAACCCTGATGGGCGTGCCGCTGGTGATTTCTGAAGGACCGAAAAAGTTTGCCGCCATGGGTCTGCCGGAAGCCCCCGGCCCCAAAGTCTTTTCCATGAGCGGCCACGTGGCCCGGCCCGGAAATTACGAACTGCCCATGGGCGCCACCATGCGCGATCTGCTGGACGTTGCAGGCGGCATGAAGCACGGGCGCTTCAAGGCGGCCTTAACCGGCGGCGCGGCCAGTGGCTTTATTACCGCCGAGCATCTGGATATCCCGCTTAGCTTCGATACGCTGGCGGCCATCGGCGGCGAGTTCGGCACCGGTGCCATCATGGTGTTTGACCACCACACCTGCATGGTGGGCGCCACCCAGAGCCTGCTTCGCTTCTTTCGGGACGAAGCCTGCGGCAAGTGCACCCCGTGCCGGGACGGCACCCGCTTCATGCACCAATGGCTCACCAACCTGGAAGAAGGGCGCGGCACCCAGAAAGAGATCGACATGCTGGCCCACATCGTGGCCCTCGTCCCCGGCACCACCTGTTGCGCCTTGTCGGACGGGGCGTGCCTGCCGGTGCGAACCGGCCTGGAATACTTTATGGACGAGTTTCGCTACCACGTCACCCACGGCACATGTCCTCCGGGGGAGCGCCACATGCACCTGCCGCACGACGACGTGGTCGGCACCTTTTACGGGGATCATGTGGACACGCTGCCCATCGTGCAGGTGACCCACGGCGAGCCTGCCGACGACTGATCCGACCGCGCCTTTTGCGCAGCCCCCGCCCGCCAGCCGATTTTCTTAACCGCCACTTGCCGTACCGGGATATACTGGCTCTTTTTTTAGCCGGAACCTTAAGCGGCATTATTTGAACCAGCACACAAACAATCTTGGCACCCTGTACGGCGTGGGCCTGGGTCCCGGCGACCCGGAGTTGATCACCCAGAAAGCCGCCCGCATCATCCGGCACACCAATGTGCTTGCCGTACCGGTAAAAACGCCGGGCGCACCCAGTTTTGCCCGTGCCATCTGCGCAGACAGCATCGGCCCCCACCACCAGGTGGAAGAGCTGACCTTCCCCATGCGCTCTGATCCTGCGGTGCTGCAACCCCATTGGGAAAAGGCGGCGGCCACACTTGCGGGCCATTTAACCCGTGGCCATGACGTGGCCTTTCTGTGCGAGGGCGACCCGTTTACCTTTGGCACCTTCGTGCATGTGTTCCGGGAAGTCACCAAAGTTCTTCCCGACGTATCGGTAGAGGTCGTACCGGGGGTCACCGCCTATAACGCCGCCGCCGCCCGTACCCTGACGCCGCTGGCCAGTGGCGACGACCGGGTGGCGATTCTGCCTGCCACCTACGGCGTGGATATTGTGGAAGAGATGCTGGACCGGTTTGATACCGTGGTACTGCTCAAGGTCAAACCGGTCATGGATCAGTTGATCGACCGGCTGGAGAAAAACGGGCTGGCAGGGCAAGCCGTATTCGTCAACAAGGTCGGCACCGATCAGGAACAAGTCGTGACCGACATCACCTGTCTGCGGGGCGAAAAACTGGAATACCTGTCCCTGGTGCTGGCCCGCAACCCGCACCGGATCAAAGAGCCGGTACTGCGCGGATGCAGGGTAAAGGAGTCGACGATATGAAGATGCTCAAGGCCTCCGTAGTGATTATGGGTATTGCCATTATCATCGGCGTGGGGGTGCTTGCGGTGATGTGGATAGACAAGATGCGCTCGGGAAAACCTGCCAAAATGGTCATTGTGCCATCCGCCGAAAGCCCACTTTCAGTGGGCTTGGTGCCGGAACTCCCCGGCAAGAAGGCAGAAGAAGGAGCCATGGAGGAAGTTCCGGATGCCGAAAACGCCCCTCCGGTAGACGTGGCCGATGCCGCGCCGGAGACTGTTGAGCCCATCCCGGCACCGAACGTTCAAGCTGCGCCCACGCCAACCCCTGCACCGGCCGCTGTACATCCCGCCCCGCAGGAACCCACCAGTATTCTGATCCCGATCCCCGCAGGCAGCCGGGTGGTGAGCACCTCCTCTTCCAACGCGTTTATGGACGTGCTGGTGGAAAACGCCGACGGCAGCCGGGATATTTACACCATTGAGCGTGCCACCGGGCGCGTCTCCCCACCCATCCGGTTCCGCTGATGTCTAAAAACCTGACAGACCGCCTGTATGCGTCCATCAAACGCACCAACGGCATCCCCATCTCGGCGGGCGAGTTGATGCGCCAGCTTGGGCTGCCCCGCTCCCGCAAGACAGAAGTGCGGCGGCTGCTGCGCGATCTGGAAAGGAAAGGCAAAATTACCCGGAGCGCAGACAACAGCTATGCCACCGCCGATGCCAAAGCCAGCGTCATCGGCAAGCTGATCGGCCACCCGGACGGCTACGGCTTTCTGGTGCCGGACAACAAATCGGATAGCAAGGGGGAAGACCTGTTCATTCCGCGCAAGGAAATGGCGGGGGCCATGCACGGCGATACGGTATCGGCCCGATCGATACAGGGGGCCGACGGGCGCTTTGCCGGCAGCCACCTGCGCGTGATTTCCCGTGGGCGCACGGAAATTGTGGGGCGGCTGGAACAGGTCCGCCACCGCTGGCAGGTGGTGCCGCTGGAGGGCAAGCTCAACCGACCCGTCATGATTAAAGGCTCCGAAGCCAAAAAGTGCCGCACGGGCGATCTGGTGCAGATCAAAATCACCGGCTACCCGGACGGCGGCGAGGCCATGACCGGCACGGTCATCCGAAACCTGGGAGACGGCACCGACGCCGCCATGGACTCGGCTCTGGCGCTGGCCGATGCGGGGGTCACCGTGGCGTTTCCGGAGGCCGTAGACAAGCAGGCCAACCTGTTGCCCCCGGCACCTCAGGAACACCATCGGAAAAAACGCACCGACCTGCGCGATCTGCCCACCGTCACCATCGACGGCGAAAACGCCAAGGATTTTGACGACGCCATCTCCCTGCGGGAAGACAAGAACGGCGGCGTGACCCTGTGGGTGCATATTGCCGACGTGGACCAGTTTGCCCCGTCGGGTTCCATTCTGGATGAAGAGGCGAACGAGCGGGCCACCAGCATCTATCTGCCGGACATGGTGGTACCCATGTTTCCGGAAAAGCTGTCCAACGGCATCTGTTCCCTAAGGCCGGAAGAGGAGCGCTGCACCCTTACCTGCGAAATGCGCTTTGACCGGGACGGCAAGCGCACAGCCTATCGCATCTACCAGTCACTGATCCAAAGCGACGCCCGGCTCACCTATAACGAGGTGAACCAGATGCTGGTGGATGGGGACAAGGCACTCGAAAAGAAATATGCGAGCCTGCTGCCCATGCTGAAAAACATGGCCCGGCTGGGCGAGGCCCGCATGAAAATCAGGAACCAGCGGGGCTCCCTCGACTTCGATCTGCCGGAGTCCATGATCGTGCTGGGAGAGGGGGGCGAGATTCGCGACATCATTCATGAACCCAGAGAAATCAGCCACCGGCTGATCGAGGAGTTCATGCTGATCGCCAACGAAACCGTGGCCGAATGGCTCACAGAGGCCAAATGGCCATGTGTATACCGGGTGCACGAAAAACCGGACGTGCAGCGCATCGCCGCCTGGGTGCCCATGGCGCGTAACGTTTTGGGGAAAGAGACGAACATCCCCGACTACCACGAATCGCCACCGCCCGAGGCGTTGCAATCGCTTTTGAAAAAAGCGGACGGCCACCCGGCGGAGCATGTGCTGAACGCGCTGCTGGTGCGCTCGTTAAAACAGGCCCGCTACACCGGGGAGCACATCGGCCATTACGGCCTTGCCGCCCATACTTACTGCCACTTCACCTCGCCCATCCGCCGCTACCCGGACTTGATGGTGCACCGGCTGATCAAAAAAAAGCTGGCCGGGCATAAGTGGAGCAATCTGAAGTGGATCAAGTCGCTGGAAGGCACCGCCGTGCATTCCTCCACCCAGGAGCGCCGGGCGGTGCAGGTGGAGCGCCGGGTGATCGCCATCAAAAAGGCCCGCTATCTGGCCGAGCGGGTTGGCAAGCCGTACGACGGCATCATCTCGTCCGTCACCCGTTTCGGCATGTTTGTGGAGCTTGCCGAAGTGCATTTTGACGGGCTGGTACCGGTAGAAAACATGCCGGGACGCATCGTCCACGACGAGCGCCACATGGCCCTGTTAGGGGCAAAGGATGCCCGCTGGCAGGTGGGCGACCCCATCCGCGTACGCGTTTCCCAGGCCGACCCCCTGGCCGGGAAGGTCACGCTGGACCTGGTGATCAAAGGCGAAGAAAAAAGAAAACCGAAGCGGCCGCAGAAAAAACGACGGTAGGGGCTGCTCTGCTGACGGCGGTGGTCATGCGGTGGCCGAAGCGAATGGACAGGTAGTTCCATGGGGAAGAAAAGCCGGATCATGTACATTGAGTGCAAGGGGGAGTGGAGGGATAGCCAACTGGCGGGTCCTGCCAGGATCGGACGGGTGACCTTTTCGAAATCGGGAAAATCGCTCCACTATCAGGGAAAGACGTTTGCGTCACTGAAAGGCGCGGGATCCAAGGCCAACTACATGGACGAGGAAACCTTGGAGGTCTACTGGATTTCCGGGTGCCGAAAAGACGGCACGGATGCCCTGTACAACACGGACGTGGAAATTGATGAGGACGTCCGGGAGAAGTATTGGGAGGAAATTCGGGGCATTCCGGAAAACCGACATATTTCCAGTTTCCGGGCAAGGGGGAAATATCAGGCCTCAATGGAGCGGAATTGTGATCTCCCGCTGTGTGTGATCGGGCACGGTGACGTAGCGCCCCCTAATCAAAACAGTCCCACTGGGTACGGCCCGCCACCCGCCCGCACATAGAACCGAACCCGGCGTCAAAATCCAGGGTATAGCGCTCGGGGGACCTGCTGTCGTACACGAACGGCCAGCGGACCGCCAGACCCATGCGGGTTGCCGGGATCATTTCCAGATACCGGGGGGACAGGTCGATCAGCCCTGCCGGATAGCCGCCGTGATCATCACGGTAGTATTCCAGCGCAAGCGCCACCTGATCACCCAGCGCAAGCGTCTGCTCCCTTTGCACATGCAGCAGCCAGCCGCTCGCCGCCGTGGCCGACAGCATGAACAGCACAATCACCACGCCATCAATCAGGAGTTTGGGGCTTTTTTTTGCCAGCGCGTACGGTATGCCCGCGCAGAAGAACGCCACGCCAATGCCCAGTCCGAACAGCAGCACAAACACGGCGGGGGCATCAAAAAACCCAAACGAAAACTGAATATTGAACAGCACCAGAAGGAGCCATAAACCAACCATGCCGCCCAGTTTTTTGCGGTAGCGGGCAAGTCCCGTGAGGGGTTCGCTCACCCGATGCCCGTCACCGCATCGCCCACGGTCACCCCCAACCGGCTTTTGGCAGAGCCTTCGCGGACGAACACCTCGATGCGGTTGGAACTGCCCACCAGCGCCCCCGGATGGCCCACCGGCACATGGCCGTAAAACGGCACCATCGGCACTTCGCGCCCCCCTACCGAAATGGCGGTAACCCGCAGTGCATGGGTGCGATCCAGGCTGGTAATCAGGTTGCCAAAGCGGTCCACGTGCAAAATGGCGCCGGTAATGCCATCCGGTCCCTCTTTAGGCTGCGGGAACGGCACGGCCAGATTGTCGGTGATTTTTACGCCAAAATCGGACAACGCCCGGCCCATGGCCAGATGCGCCGCCGCCGGGGCAAACAGGTCGCGTCCGTGGAAGGTGGCGCTACGCTCTTTTGGCAGAAAATCCGGCGTGCCGACTTCATGCACCGTGACCTTTTCATCCTCGGCAAACAGCGGCCCCAGCACGCCATTGTCCGGCCCGGTGTACAACGCCCTTTGTCCCTTGGCCACAAGCGCCCGTCGGGGGCTGCCCACGCCCGGATCCACCACCACCATATGCACGGTATCGGGAGGGAAGTACGGCACCGCCTGCGACACGACAAAAGCGGCCTGATCGGTCACAAACGGCTCGATCTCGTGGCACAGGTCAACAATCTGCGCCGTGGGACAGACCGACAGGATGGCCCCCTTCATGACCCCCACATACGGGTCTTTATGGCCAAAGTCAGAGGTGAGCGTGATGACAGGCGGGGTTTGCATGCGGTCAGGATGGCGAATTCAAACCAAAAACCGCAAGGTACAAGAGGGGGTACCCGGAATTTGTTCATACTTCGACAAGCTCAGCACGAACGGTTTGCTAGTGGAACGTGACCATCTCTGGATTCCCGCTTTCGCGGGAATGACGAAAAAAGGTGGGAATGACAATCGGGGGAGGCGGTGGAGATTGCGGTAGATGCGAGGCGCGCGAAGCGGGAAAACCGGAGGCGTAGTCTTCTACGTCGAGGATTTTTCCGCGAGCAGCAACGAAGCAGATGCCGTAATATCCGCCGCCGACCGGAGGCGGTGGAGATGCTGTCATATCCGAGGCGCGTGAAGGGAAAAAACCGGAGGCGTAGTCTGCTACGGCGAGGATTTTTTTTCGAGCAGCAACGAAGGAGATGGCAGCATATCCGCCGCCGACGCTAGTGAAAACTAACGTCCTGGATTTCGAACTCTCGTGTACCCCCGGGGGCCACCAGCTTCACATCGTCCCCGCTCTCTTTACCGATGAGGGCGCGGGCCATGGGAGAGCGTACGCTGATGCGTCCGGCGTCCAGGTCGGCCTCGGACACGCCAACGATCTGGTAGGAGACTTCCTCCTCGCTTTCCATGTCCACCAGTTTCACGGTGGCGCCGAAAGTGACCCTGTCGCCCGACAGGGTGGACACGTCGATGATCTCGGCGGTGGCGATGCGGGTTTCGATATCGCGAATACGCCCTTCAATCATACCCTGCTTGTTCTTGGCCGCATCGTACTCGGCGTTTTCGGACAGATCGCCGTGGCTGCGGGCCTCGGCAATAGCCTCGATCACCGCCGGGCGTTCCACCTTCTTTAACCGCTCAAGGTCTACCTTGAGCCGCTCGTATCCTTGTGCCGTAATGGGCTCCCGCGTCATGGGTCCAGCTCTCTCCAAGTCAGGGTGTAGTCGAGTCAATCAAGCCTGCGGGGTGCGCCTGAACACACACCGTAAACGTATATTGTAGCCGGATGTGCCATAACACGCACGGTAGAAAATCATCCACGGCCCGCCTGCTCCGCCTTGAAGTAGTCCTGCAACGCCTGCACGCTCACCGACTTGCCGGCACGGGCCGCTACGGCGCGGGCGGCAGCGGCCCCTCCCGCCACGGTGGTAAAGTAGGCCACCTGCCGGGAAATGGCCTCCCGGCGCAGGGCAAACGAGTCTTCTTTCCCCTGGGTGTCGGACACGGTGTTGACCATAAAGGCGATGTCGCCGTTTTTGGCGTGGTCCACCACATGGGGGCGACCCTCCTTGACCTTGTTGACCCGGGTGACCGGCACCCCGGCCTGTTCGATGGCCCGGCATGTGCCTGCCGTAGCCAGAATGGTAAAGCCCTGGGCGGAAAGCTCCCGGGCGATGGTCACCGCTTGGTCTTTATCCTGATCGCGCACCGATAAAAACGCCGCCCCTTCGGTGGGCAGCAGGTTGCCTGCCCCCGCCTGGGCTTTTGCAAACGCCAGGGGAAAATCGACATCCAGCCCCATCACCTCGCCGGTAGACAGCATTTCCGGCCCCAAAATGGTATCCACCCCGGGGAATTTGTTGAACGGGAACACCGCTTCCTTGACCGCCACATGGCCCATCGAAACAGACAGGTCTTTCTGGGTAATACCTTGTTCGGAAAGGGTTTTTCCTAACATACACCCCATGGCCACTTTGGCCCACTGAATGCCTGTTGCCTTGGAAACAAACGGCACCGTGCGGGAGCCTCTGGGGTTCACCTCAATGATATAGACCTTGCCGTCCTTCACCGCGTACTGCACGTTCATGAGCCCCACCACACCCAGCTCCAGGCCAAGCGCTCTGGTCTGCCGGACAATCTCGTCAATGACCGCAGCACCCAGCGAATACGGCGGCAGGGAGCAGGCGGAATCGCCCGAGTGCACCCCGGCTTCCTCAATGTGCTCCATCACCCCCGCCACGATCACATCGGCCCCGTCGCCCACCGCATCCACATCCACTTCGGTGGCACCGGACAGGTATTGATCCACCAGCACCGGATGCTCCGGCGAGGCGGTGACCGCCCGCTGCATATAGTCTGCAAGACTGTCCCGGTCGTAGACGATCTCCATGGCGCGGCCCCCCAGCACATACGACGGGCGTACCATCACCGGGTAGCCAATGCGTTCGGCCACTTTTTCGGCCTGTTCGTTCGAGGTGGCGGTTGCGCCCGTGGGCTGGAGCAGTCCCAGTTTTTCCACCAGTTGATTAAACCGCTCCCGGTCCTCCGCCCGATCAATGGCGTCGGGGCTGGTGCCCAGAATCGGCACCCCTTCCTGTTCCAGCCCAATGGCCAGTTTGAGTGGCGTCTGCCCGCCAAACTGCACCACCACCCCGTGGGGCTTTTCCCGATCGACGATGGCCATCACGTCCTCGTGGGTGAGGGCCTCAAAGTAGAGCCGGTCGGAGGTATCGTAATCGGTGGACACCGTCTCCGGGTTGCAGTTGACCATAATGGCCTCGTAGCCCAAGTCCTGAGAGGCCATGACCGCGTGCACGCAGCAGTAATCAAACTCGATCCCCTGACCGATGCGGTTGGGGCCGCCCCCCAGAATCATGACTTTTTTATTGTCGGTGGGGTCGGCCTCGCACTCTTCTTCATAGGTGGAATACAGGTACGGGGTATAGGCTTCAAATTCGGCGGCGCAGGTGTCTACACGTTTGAATACGGGGGTGATTCCGGCCTTCTTTCGGGCCGTTCTCACCGCCTCTTCGGTCGTACCGGTCAGCACGGCAAGGTGCGCGTCGGACAGACCGTAACGCTTGGCTTCCCGCAGCAGGTCGGCATTTTTGAGGGCCTTGGTTCCCGCCTGTTTCACTTCCTGCTCCATCGCCACAATGCGGGCCACCTGGCGGATAAACCACGGGTCGATGCGGCTGGCCCGGTGGATTTCCTCCTCGCTGATGCTCAGCCGGATGGCGTCGGCCAGGTGCCATATCCGCTCCCAGTTGGGGGTGGTCAGCCGTTCGATGGTATAAGAGCGGGCGGCGGCGGGCTCCATGCCGCCCGTGCGTACATCCAGGCCCATGCAGTCCACTTCGAGGGAGCGAATCGCCTTGCCCAGCGACTCGGCAAAGGTGCGCCCGATCGACATGGTTTCCCCCACGCTTTTCATCTGGGTGGTGAGGGTGGGGTCGGCCTTGGGGAATTTTTCGAACGCAAAGCGGGGGTGCTTGACCACCACATAATCAATGGACGGCTCAAAACAGGCCGTGGTCTTTTGGGTGATGTCGTTGGGGATTTCGTCCAGGGTGTACCCCACCGCAAGCTTTGCGGCAATTTTGGCAATGGGAAAGCCGGTCGCCTTGGAGGCCAGTGCCGAGGAGCGCGACACCCGCGGATTCATTTCGATTACCACCATCTCGCCGTCTTCCGGGTTCACGCCAAACTGGATATTGGAACCGCCGGTATCCACCCCCACCTCGCGGATGATGGCCAGGGACGCATCGCGCATGCGCTGGTATTCCACGTCGGTCAGGGTCTGGGCCGGGGCCACGGTCACCGAGTCGCCCGTATGCACGCCCATGGGGTCAAAATTTTCGATGGAACAGATGATGGTGACGTTATCTTTCCGGTCGCGCATCACTTCCAGTTCGTATTCTTTCCAGCCGAGGACGGATTCCTCTACCAGGATTTCGTGCACCGGGCTGGCTTCCAGCGCCACGGTGACCTTCGGGTCAAACTCCTCCCGATTATAGGCGATGGAGCCGCCGGTGCCACCCATGGTGAAAAACGGTCGGATGATGGCCGGAAATCCAATGGAATCAGATATTTCTCGCGCCTCTTCCAGATTTTTCGCCAAGCCGCTGTGGGGCACGCGCAGGCCGATGCGTTCGATTACCTGCTTGAATTTTTCCCGGTCTTCGGCCACGTTGATGGCGTCGTAATTGGCGCCGATCAACTCCACCCCATACTTTTCCAGCGTGCCGTTTTCGTGCAGGGCGATGGCGGTATTGAGCGCCGTCTGCCCGCCCATGGTGGGGAGCATGGCGTCGGGTCGCTCCACCTCAATGATTTTTGCCACCACTTCCGGGGTAATCGGCTCGATATAGGTGCGGTCGGCCAGTTCCGGGTCGGTCATGATGGTGGCCGGGTTGGAGTTCACCAGCACCACCTTGTACCCCTCTTCCTTCAACGCCTTGAGCGCCTGGGTGCCGGAATAGTCGAACTCGCACGCCTGGCCGATGACGATGGGGCCGGAGCCGATCAGCAAAATGGATTTTATATCGGTACGTTTGGGCATTTTTAACTTAATCAAGCGTCCATTAAATCGGTAAAGCGGGAAAACAGATAGGCGGAATCATGCGGCCCCGGAGCCGCCTCCGGGTGGTACTGCACCGAAAACACCGGCAGCTTTTTGTGCCGGACCCCTTCCACCGTCTGGTCGTTCAGGTTGATGTGGGTTACTTCCAGATGGTCCGGCAGGCTGTCCGGGTCGATGGCAAAGCCGTGGTTCTGGGAGGTGATCTCCACCTTTTTTGTGGCCAGATCCTGCACCGGCTGATTGCCGCCGTGGTGACCAAACCGGAGCTTGAAGGCGCTTGCCCCCAACGACAGGCACAACAACTGGTGTCCCAGACAGATGCCAAAGATGGGCACCTGCCCCACCAGCCGGGAGACGCGATCGGCGGCGTACGGTACCGCCTCCGGGTCGCCCGGTCCGTTGGATAAAAATACGCCATCCGGCTGCATGGCCATGATTTCGCCTGCACCGGTATCGGCGGGCACCACCGTCACCTGACAACCCGAATCCACCAGCATTCGCAGGATGTTCTTCTTGATCCCGTAGTCGTAGGCCACCACCTTGTAGCGGGCTTTCGGGGCGGTCTTGCCAAACGTGGGCTCGGTCCATTCGTACGCGCTGGCGCAGGTGACCTCTTTCACCAGATCGCGCCCGACGATAGACGGGGCCGCCTTGGCCGCAGCCACGGCGGCATCCACATCGGCTTTTGCCCCGGTGACAATGGCCCCCTGCTGGGCACCCGTGTTCCGAATATGCCGGGTGAGCGCGCGGGTGTCGATGCCTTCAATGCCCACCACCCCGTGCTTTATCAGGTAGTCGTCCAGCCCCGCTTCGGCCCGGAAATTGGACGGCAGCCGTTCGCACTCGCGCACGATAAAGCCGGACAAGTGCGGCTTTTTCGATTCCACATCGACGCTGTTGACCCCGTAGTTGCCCTGATGGGGATAGGTCATGGTGACCATCTGACCGGTATAGGACGGGTCGGTGAGAATTTCCTGATAGCCGCACATGGCGGTGTTGAACACCACCTCGCCCACGGCCGGGGCGCTTGAGTCGGCACCGATGGCACGTCCCGTAAAGGTGCGGCCGTCGGCCAGGGCAAGGATGGCGGGAGAGAAGCTGGGTACGCTCACTTTGCCCCTCCCGCAGCGGCCCGTGTGCCCCCCGCATCGGCGGCTTCATCGTGGTAGACAAGTGCCCCCGCCACCAGCGTGTGGGTTACCTTGCCGGTAAAGGTCTCGCCGATAAACGGTGTGTTTTTGCCCCGGCTGTGCAGCGCCTCCGCCGTCACTTCCCACTTGGCGGCCAGGTCCACAATGGTCAGGTCGGCGGGAGCGCCTGCAGCTACGGTGCCCATGCCTGCTTCGGCCAGGCCAAACGCCTGTCTCGGCCCGACTGTCCAGCGGGCCACGGCGTCTGAAAGGTTCATGACTTTTTCCTCTACAAGTTTCAGGGTAAGCGCGAGTCCCGTGGCAAGACCGGCAATGCCGAACGGGGCGTAATCGAACTCCACGGCCTTTTCATACGCCGCATGGGGGGCGTGACAACTGGTGATGGTATCAATGGTGCCGTCTGCCACGGCCTGCCTTAAGGCGTCCCGGTCTTCTGTTGTACGCAGGGGCGGATAGACTTTCAGGTTGGTGTCGTAACCCACCAGCGCCGCATCGGTCAGGTGCAGATAGTGGGGGGCGGTACCGGCAGTCACTCGCACCCCCCGGCTTTTGGCGTCCTTGACCATGCGTACCGACCCGGCAGTAGACAGGGGGCTGATGTGCACCGGGCAGGCGGTCAGCTCCGCCAGCGCGATGGAGCGTCCCACGGAAATCTCTTCACTGGCTGCCGGGATGCCCCGCAGTCCCAGCCGGGTGGAGACCGCCCCCTCGTGGGCCACGCCGCCTTTCGACAGCCCCAGATCCTGCGGCACGGTAATGACCGACAGGCCGACCCCTTTGGCATATTCCAGGGCGCGGCGCATCATCTGGCTGCTCTCCACCGGCACCCACGCATCGGCCACGGCGGGGCAGCCAAAGCGGGCCAGTTCTCCCATTTCGGACAGGGCCTCCCCTTCCATGTTCCGGGTGAGTGCCCCCACCGGCAGCACCCGTGCCAGCCCGGCTTCTTTTGCGCGGGCGGTCACCCGATCGCAGATGGACACCGAATCGCACACCGGATCGGTATTGGGCATGGCAAACAGGGTCGTAATGCCACCGGAGACCGCAGAAAGCGCCGCATCGGCGATGGTTTCCTTGTATTCGTGACCCGGCTCCCGCAGGTGCGTGTGGGTGTCGATCAGGCCCGGCAAGACCGTACGGCCAGTGGCGTCGATGCATTCAATCTGATCGGCAAGCGCAGCCCCCAACTCGCCCGGATCGGCCACGGCGGCCACCACACCGTCTTCAATCAAAATATCTTTCGGGGCGTCGATGCCTTGCACAGGATCGACCAGATGCCCGCCGGAGATGATTCGCCTGCGACTCATGCCGTTTCACCTGACTTTTCTTCGCCTGATTTTGCTTCGCCTGCCTTTTCCTGACCCCCCGAGTAGTGGTACAGCACCGCCATACGTACGGCCACGCCGTTGGTCACCTGCTCTAAAATGGTGGACTGCACCCCGTCGGCCACGTCGTGGGCAATTTCCACCCCCCGGTTGATGGGACCGGGGTGCATCACCAGTGCATCTGCTCGGGCCAGCGCCAGACGCCGACCATCGATGCCGTACAGATCGGCGTATTCACGGCGACCGGGAAACAACGGCGCGCCCTGCCGCTCCAGTTGCAACCGCAGGGTCATGATGACATCGGCCCCGTCCAGGGCGGAATCCAGATCGTATCCCACGGTAAGGGTTCCGGGCTCTGAAGCCATGGTTTCGATCCCCATGGGAATCATGGTGGGAGGGGCCACCAGCCGCACGTGGACACCCATTTTGGTCAGGCCGACAATGTTGGAGCGGGCCACCCGGCTGTGGGCAATATCGCCCACAATCACCACCGTCAGCCCGGCCAGACGGCCTTTGGCGCGGCGGATGGTGAACATATCGAGCAACGCCTGGGTGGGGTGCTCATGGGCACCGTCCCCGGCGTTGATCACGTGGCTCTTTAACGCCCCTGCCAGCATTTCCGGGGCACCGGACGCCTTGTGCCGCACCACCACGATATCCACGTTCATGGCCTCGATGGTGCGGGCGGTATCCAGGAGGGTTTCGCCCTTTACGACCGAGCTTGCCTCCAGATTGATGTTGAGTACGTCGGCGGACAGCCGTTTGGCCGCCAGTTCAAACGAGGTGCGGGTGCGGGTGGACGGCTCAAAAAACAGGTTCACCACGGTTTTACCGCGCAGGGCGGGTACCTTTTTGATGGTGCGGGTACCCACTTCCAGCAGGCTTTCCGTCGTGCCGAGCAAGGTGTCGATGGATTCGGCGGACAGGTCGGCCAGGGCCAGCAGGTCTTTTTGGGGTGCGCTCACCGGTGCGGCGGTGGGGCTCATGACGCGTCCCTCCTGAACAGTACGGCGCTCTGGGCCTTGTGGTCGTCGGAAAAGACCACCTCCACCCGATCCCCCGCCTCGGTGGGGATGTTCTTGCCCACATAGTCGGGGCGGATGGGCAATTCCCGGTGGCCCCGGTCGATGAGCACCCCCAGCATCACCCGGGCGGGGCGGCCAAAATCCATCAGGGCGTTCAAGGCGGCGCGGATGGTGCGGCCGGTATACAGCACATCGTCCACCAGCAGCACATCCTGCCCGGTCATGTCGAACGGAATGTCGGTTTCCTTAACCTGTGGCTGGAGCGCCTGCTCCGCCAGATCGTCCCGGTATAAGGTAATGTCCAGTAGCCCCACCGGCACTTCGGTGCCCTCAATCTGCCGGATCAGGTCGGCCAGTTGGTGGGCCAGATAGTCGCCACCGGTGCGAATGCCCACCAGGGCCAGCCGCTCGGCCCCCTTGGATTCCAGAATTTCGTGGGCCAGCCTCTTAAGGATGCGCTCCACATCGGATTTTCCAAGGATTTCGCGGGCAGGCGTGGAAGGGGAAGCGGAGGCAGCTTGTGCCCTGCCGACTTCGGATTGCCGGTCGGGGGATTGCCGGTCGGGTGGCGTCATGGTTCGATCCTTCTCGGCCTCACAGGACCGGGTTAAAGGACAGCAAATGAGCAGATCGGGATAATGGTAGGTGTTTCCGTGATAGTGGTCAAGGCGATCTGGCATCAGGGCATAGCGTATGCCACGGTTTTCGAGTATAATTAGCCGGTTTCGAAAGAAAAACTGCGGAAGAAAAACCGTGTTTGACCGGGGGTTTCAAACCACTTGGCGCGACCCATCGCCGCGCCTTCGTGTGTCGGCGGACGCTCTTCCCTATTGTCGGCGACGGCCATGTGTCCGCATGTCCGGCACTGCCCGTGCTGCAACCTATGCTGTTTTGGATGACGCAATAACCAGTTATGCCTTTTTACAAAAAATACCGGCAGCCTGCGGGGCTGTACCGCCCCGAGCTTGAACGCGACGCCTGCGGCGTCGGCTTTGTCGCCCACATAAAGGGCGAGGCCTCCCACGACATCGTGCGGGACGGCCTGCGTATCATGAAGAACCTGAGCCACCGCGGCGCGGTGGGGTCCGATGCCGATTCGGGAGACGGAGCCGGCATCCTCATGCAGGTTCCCGATAAGTTTTTCCGCGAGGTGCTGCCGTTTGATCTGCCCGCCCCCGGAAAATACGGCGTGGGCGTCACCTTCCTGCCTACCGACGTGGCCCAGCGCAACCGCTGCGAACTGGCCATTGAACAGTACACGGCCAATGAAGGGCTGCATTTTTTAGGCTGGCGCGACGTGCCCACAGACAACCGCTCCATTGGCGAGATCGCCCGCGCCGAAGAGCCGGTGATCCGCCAGTGTTTCATCGCCAACCCGGGCCTGAAAACAAAAGCGTTCGAGCGCAAGCTGTACCTGATAAGAAAGGAAGCGGAGCACGCGGTGCTTGCCGCAAAGTTAAGCCAGGCTCACTATTTTTATGTGGCCAGCATGTCGTCTCGCACCCTGATCTACAAAGGGCAGTTGATGGCCCATCAGGTGGCCCGCTACTTCCCGGACCTGAACGACCGCTACATGGAATCGGCCATCGCTCTGGTGCATCAGCGCTACAGCACCAACACCTTCCCCAGCTGGGCGCTGGCCCAGCCGTTCCGGTTTGTGGCCCACAACGGCGAAATCAACACCGTCATGGGCAATCGCAAGTGGATGCAGGCACGGGAAAGCTCCCTGGCCAACGACCGCTTCGGGCGCGACATCAGCAAGCTGTTCCCCATTATCGAACCGGACATGTCCGATTCGGCCTCGTTCGACAACGTGCTGGAGTTGCTCACCATGTCCGGTCGCAGCATGCCCCACGCGGCCATGATGATGATCCCCGAAGCATGGGGTCGGCACGATGAAATGGACCCCGCCCGGCGTGACTTTTACGAGTATCACTCCAAGCTCATGGAACCGTGGGACGGCCCCGCCGCCATGGCCTTTACCGACGGGCGGCTGGTGGGCGCCACCCTGGACCGGAACGGCCTGCGGCCCGCCCGTTTCATGGTGACCAAGGACGATCGCATTATCATGGCCTCCGAGGCCGGCGTGCTCGACGTGCCCCCCAATCAGGTGGTCAAAAAGTGGCGCCTGCAACCGGGCCGCATGTTCCTGGTGGATACCCGCCAGGGCCGCATCATCGACGATGAAGAACTCAAGGCGGAGCTGGCCGCAGCCAAGCCGTACGGACGCTGGCTCAAGAGCAACCAGCTGCACCTGTCCCGACTCGACCTGACCCCGGTGGTGTTGCAGATCGAAGGGGACGAGCTTGCCACCGCACAGCAGGCGTTCGGCTACAGCCGGGAAGATTTGAAAGTGGTCATGGGTCCCATGGCTGCGCAGGGCATGGAGCCGCTGGGCTCCATGGGCAACGACGCCGCGCTTGCGGTGCTGTCCACCCGCTCCCAGTTGCTGTTCAACTATTTCAAGCAGCTGTTTGCCCAGGTCACCAACCCGCCCATCGACCCGATTCGTGAAGAAATCGTCATGTCGCTGGGTGCGGCACTGGGGTCAGAGCAAAACCCGCTACGCGCCACGCCCATGGCGGCCCGGCGGATTCGCATCGAAAGCCCCATCCTGTCCAACCGGGAAATGGCTGCCTTACGCGAAGTGAAGATGAGCGGCATCTCCAGCGTCACCCTGCCCATGCTGTTTGCGGCAGGCACAGGCGAAGGCGGCATGAAAAAAGCCATCGATTCCCTGTGCGCCCAGGCGGAAGAGGCCATCAAGAGCGGCTGCACCATCCTGATCCTGTCGGATCGGGGGGTAAACCGCAAAATGGCCGCCATTCCCAGCCTGCTGGCCACGGCGGCGGTACACAACCACCTGATTCGGGAGGGCCTGCGTACCCGTGCAGGCTTTGTCATCGAAACCGGTGAAGCCCGCGAGATCATGCATTTTGCCCTGTTGATCGGCTACGGCGCAGGTGCCGTCAACCCGTATCTGGCATTCGACACCCTCACCGACATGATCGGCACCGGACAGCTGCCCGAGGCCGAGTCTCCGGAGAAGGCCAGGGAAAACTACGTCAAGGCCATCAACAAGGGCCTGCTCAAGGTGATGTCCAAAATGGGCATCTCCACCATCCAGAGCTATCGCGGCGCCCAGGTGTTTGAGGCCATTGGCCTGGCCTCCGATTTTGTGGAGGAATATTTCACCGGCACCGCCTCCCGCCTGGAAGGCATCGGCGTGGCCGAGGTGGCCAAAGAAACCCTGGCCCGTCACAACGTGGCCTTCCCGCCGCCCCATGTGACACCCGCTCCCATGGAAAATGCCGGGCTCTACCAGTGGCGCCGGGGGGGAGAAATTCATCAACTCGATCCGGAAACCGTGGCCAATTTGCAGGACGCCGTGCGCCGGGGCAGCCACGCAAGCTACCAGCAGTTTTCTGACCACGTAAACGACACCAGCCGCAGGCTGGCCACCCTGCGCGGCCTGATGGAGTTCCGCTACGAGCGGGAGCCGGTCTCCATCGACGACGTGGAACCCGCCAGCGAAATCGTCAAACGGTTCTGCACCGGGGCCATGTCGTTCGGCTCCATCAGCAAGGAATCCCACGAAAATCTGGCCATCGCCATGAACCGTCTGGGCGGTCGCAGCAATACCGGCGAGGGCGGGGAAGACCCGGATCGCTTTACCCCGGATGAAAATGGCGATCTGCGGCGCAGCGCCATCAAGCAGGTGGCCTCCGGCCGCTTTGGCGTCACCAGCCACTATTTAACCAATGCCGACGAGATACAGATCAAGATCGCCCAGGGGGCAAAGCCCGGAGAAGGCGGACAGTTGCCCGGTCACAAGGTGAACGAGGTGATCGCGAAGGTGCGCAACTCCACCCCCGGCGTGGGACTGATCAGCCCGCCGCCGCACCACGATATCTATTCCATTGAAGATCTGGCCCAGTTGATCTTCGACTTAAAAAACGCCAACCCGGAAGCCGCCGTAAGCGTCAAGCTGGTGGCCGAAACCGGTGTGGGCACCATCGCCGCAGGCGTGGCCAAGGGACACGCCGATTTGATTTTGATTGCCGGGCACGATGGCGGCACCGGTGCCTCGCCCATCAGCAGCGTCAAGCACGCGGGTGCCCCGTGGGAGCTGGGGCTGTCCGAAACCCAGCAGATACTGGTCATCAACGGCCTTAGAGGCCGGGTGCGGCTGCAAACCGACGGGCAGCTTAAAACCGGGCGCGACGTGGTGGTGGGGGCGCTGTTGGGGGCCGATGAATTCGGCTTTTCCACCATACCGCTCATCGCCTCCGGCTGCATCATGATGCGTAAATGCCACCTGAACACCTGCCCCGTGGGCATCGCCACGCAGGATGAGGAACTGCGCAAGAAATTCACCGGCAAGCCGGAACACGTGGTGAACTACTTCTTCTTTGTGGCCGAGGAAATCCGCGAGCTCATGGCAAAACTGGGCTTCACCCTATTTTCCGACATGGTCGGTCGGGTGGACCTGCTGAAAACCAAAGACGCCATTGATCACTGGAAGGCCAAAGGGCTGGACCTGACCGCCCTGCTGCATCAGCCGGACGTGGCGAAAGACATCGCCATCCGCCATGCGGAAACCCAGGACCACGGCATCGATAATATTCTGGACCGCAAGCTGATCGAGCTTGCCGCCCCCGCCCTGGAAGACGGCACGGCGGTCGGACACAAGCTGTCGATCCGCAATGTAGACCGCACCGTGGGCACCATGCTGGGGCACATGGTGACCAAAAAATACGGCATCGACGGGCTGCCGGACGGCACCATTCGCTTCATCTTTACCGGCACCGCGGGCCAGAGCTTTGGCGCCTTTGTCCCCAAAGGGATCAGCCTGACGATTGAGGGCGACGCCAACGATTACACCGGCAAGGGGCTGTCCGGTGGGCGCATCGTGGTGCGCCCTTCCGAGGCGGCCACGTTCCTGCCGGAGCGCAATATGATCGTGGGCAATACGGTGCTCTACGGGGCCACTTCGGGCGAGTGCTACTTCCGCGGGGTGGCGGGCGAACGGTTTGCCGTACGCAACAGTGGCGCCGAGGCGGTGGTGGAAGGCGTGGGCGACCACGGCTGCGAATACATGACCGGCGGACGCGTGGTGGTGCTGGGCCACACCGGGCGTAACTTTGCCGCCGGCATGAGCGGCGGCTTCGCCTATGTGTACGACCCGAAAGAACGCTTCGAAAGGCGCTGCAATATGTCCATGGTGGAACTGTCGCACGTGAGCGAAAAAGACGATATCGACGATCTGAAGCGCATGCTCACCAACCACTTTGACCACACCGGCAGCACCGTCGCCGAGGAAATTCTGGAAGACTGGGAAGAGTCATACCCCCGGTTCATCAAGGTGTTCCCCACAGAATACAAACGGGTGCTGATGGAACGGGCGGCAAAGGCAAATAAAAAGATCGAGACGACGGAGGGCACGCGCATTGGGTAAGGTCACCGGATTCAAGGAGTACGCCCGCAAAACCCACGGTTATGCACCCGTTGACGAGCGCACCGGCCACCACAAGGAGTTTATGCTGCCGCTGTCGGAAGACGAGCTGAAACTCCAGGGCGCCCGCTGCATGGATTGCGGCGTGCCGTTCTGCCACAGCGGCTGCCCGCTGGGGAACCAGATTCCCGACTGGAACGATCTGGTCTACCGGGGCCGCTGGCAGGAGGCCATCGACCACCTGCACGCCACCAACAACTTTCCCGAATTTACCGGTCGTATCTGCCCCGCCCCGTGCGAGTCGTCGTGCGTGCTGAACATCCACAACAACCCGGTCACCATCAAGCAGATTGAGGTCACGATCATCGACCGGGCCTTCGATGAAGGCTGGATCACCCCGCAACAGCCGCTCAAGCGCACCGGCAAAAAAGTCGCCGTGGTCGGCTCCGGCCCCGCCGGTATGGCCGCCGCCCAGCAACTGAACCGGGCAGGCCACACGGTCACCCTGTTTGAGCGCAGCGACCGCATCGGCGGGCTGCTCATGTACGGCATCCCCGATTTCAAGCTGGAAAAAACCATCGTCCAGCGCCGGGTGGATATCATGGAGCAGGAAGGCATCATCTTAAAGCCCAACACCAACGTGGGCGTGGATATCACCGCCGAACAGCTCAAAAAAGAGTTTGACGCCGTGTGCATCTGCATCGGCTCCACCGTCCCCCGCGATCTGGACGTACCGGGGCGCGAGCTTTCCGGCGTGCACTTCGCCCTGGATTTTTTGATTCCGCAAAACAAGCGCAACTGGGGCGATACGCTTCCCGCCGAACAGGACATTATGGCCACCGATAAAAAAGTGGTGATTTTAGGCGGCGGCGATACCGGTTCCGACTGTCTGGGTACCTCTATCCGCCACGGGGCCAGCCACATCACCCAGGTGGAACTGCTGCCCGCACCGCCCAAGGAGCGCCCGGAAGACAACCCGTGGCCCCAATGGCCCAAGGTGTGGTCCGACTCCAGCAGCCAGAAAGAGGGAGGCGAACGCCTCTTCTCCACCCTCACCAAGTCGCTGGAAGGCGAGAACGGGCAGTTAAAACGCCTGAACGCCATCAAGGTGGAATGGAAACAGGACGAAGGCGGCGGCTGGAACATGACCGAGGTGAAAGGCAGCGAGTTCACCATTGAGGCCGATCTGGTGTTTTTGGCCATGGGCTACCTGCACGCCGATACCGCCACCTTTGTGAAAGACCTGGGGTGCGAGATCGACGGGCGCGGTAATATTGTCGCAGGGGACGACCGGGCCACCAACGCAGAAGGGGTGTTTGCCGCAGGCGATGCCCGGCGCGGGCAGTCGCTGGTGGTGTGGGCCATCGCCGAAGGCCGTCAGGCGGCCCAATCCATCGACGCCTACCTGATGGGTACCTCCCACCTCCCCGCTCCCACCCCCTGATCCGGTGCCCGGATGGGCGGTCCAGTAGCCTGGACGGGCGTAACAGGGCAGGTCTGCCGTAAGATAGCGGCGGGGCGTGGGCCACACGATCTAGCGTGGCTTTCTTGCTGGCGCGTCTTTTTTGTCGCAGTAATCGCACTGCACGGGGGAGGGAACCCAACACATGACAACCCATGAAAATACCGCCGTCATCGCCATTACCAAGCACGGGGCGGGGCTGGCGGTACAACTGGCCGAAAAGCTGCCCGGAGCCGACCTGATCCTGGCGGAAAAATTCCGCACCATCGGGGGGGAGGCCGCCAGCTACTATGAAGGGCCGGTACGGGCGCAGATGGCAGGCTGGTTCGCCCGTTACGATCAATTGATCTTCCACATCTCGCTGGGGGCGGTGGTGCGGCTGATCGCCCCGCATTTAAAAAGCAAGGATGAAGACCCGGCAGTGCTGGTAATCGACGACGCCGGGCGCTACGTCATCTCCGTGCTGTCCGGCCACGTGGGCGGCGCCAACGCCTATACGGAAGAGATCGCCCGGCTGATCGGCGCATCCCCGGTGATCACCACGGCATCGGATGTGGGGCAGACCATCCCGGTGGATATTCTGGGACGTGAACTGAACTGGCAGGTGGAGCCTGCAACCCGCGCCAACATCACCCGCGTGTCTGCCGCCGTGGTCAACGAAGAGCCGGTGGCGTTTGTGCAGGAGACCGGCGAAAAAAACTGGTGGACCCGCAGTGCCCCCCTGCCCCGTTCCATCCACCTGTACGACCGGATTGACGACGTGCCGCAAAACGACGTCTCCGCCGTGCTGTGGGTGACCGACCGGGAAGTAGATGAGTCTTTACTCACAAAATTACATGAGCATGTGGTCATCTACCGACCCAAAAGCCTGGTGCTGGGGCTGGGGTGCGATAAGGGAACCAGCCGGGAAACCTTGCTGGAAGCCATTGAAAAGGCTTTAAAAAGCAATCGTTTAAGCCTCCTGTCGGTCCGCAACGTAGCCACCATCGACGCCAAAAAGGGCGAAGCCGGGATCAACACACTTGCCGCCGAAATGGGCTGGGAAGTGGTCACCTACCCGGCGGACAAGCTGGCCGCCGTGCCCGACATCCCCAACCCGTCGGAAGTGGTCATGAAATACATGGGCACCCCCGCCGTGGGCGAGCCCGCCGCCATGCTCTCGGCAAATGTTTCCGTAGCCGGCCTGGTGGTGGAAAAGCTGAAGTACAAGGGCACGGATGAGTTGAACGCCACGGTGAGCGTGGCACGGGCCTTATTTTCATAAAAAACCGAGGTAACCCGGATGGGGAACGCCGGACATATATTGCTGTGGCTGGTTCTGGCATTTCTTGCCGCCCCCGCATGGGCCGACGTGCCAAACGCCCAACGGGCCGAGGTGGATCACCTGCTGGCCTTCATCGAAATCTCCGGCTGCGATATGGCGCGCAACGGCAAACGCCACCCGCCGGATGAGGCCAGGGCCCACGTGGCCCGCAAGTACGCGCACTACCGTAAACGCATCACCCGCACCGAACAGTTCATCGAGCTTGCCGCCACCGGCAGCACCATGACCGGCAGGGCGTATCTGGCCCTCTGCCCCGGCAAGCCGCCCCGGCCCACGGCGAACTGGCTGCTGGAGGAACTGCGGCGCTTGCGGGAGGAAACGGCCCCCTGACATCCCCCGCCTTGTCCCCACTCGCTGTTTATTGCTACATTCCGTCCGCCCCGGCAATAGCACCCCACGGAAGTGGGTATTGTGCCGGTGATCGCGTGCCGATAAGGTCTGGAACCATCGCTTTTAAAAGGGGAATCCGATGTTGAAGGGAATCAAGATATTCATTGGTATGGGCCTGATGACGGCTTTGCTGGCCGTTCCGGTGGCCTCCACCGCGGGCGACAAAAAAGACGCGGGGCTGCCCGACGCCGTGCAGCAACTCCACACCCTGTACGGAAAGTGGAAAGGTTCGGTGCAGTTGACCCGGATGGATCAGCCACTGCTGGCCCTCAACATGAAATGGTGGTGCAAAACCCCCGCCGGGGGCTGGGCAGTCGCCTGCACGGCCAGCGCCATCAGTGTGGGTAAGGAAAGCCCGGTTGGCTTTGAACGGTCAGACCTGTTCGGCTTTGACCCATTCACCGGCACCACCCACTGGTATGCGGTCACCGACATGGGCGAAACCCACGATCATACGGTGGAATGGACCGACTCCAAAACCCTGAAGGCCCATGCCTCCTGGGAAAAGGAAGGTCTGCCGTATGAGGAAAACATCACCATCAATTTTATCGGCAGCGATACCATCAGCATCCGTTCCGTGGTGACGTCTGGCGAGCAAACAATGATGGAGCTGATCGGCAACCTGAAACGGTAGCGAAAAGCCCTACCCCACGCTACACACCATGCCGTAGCGGAACCGCCTTGCAGCAGGGTCGAAGGCCGTGTCCGGAGTAAACGGCGCGTCTGTTACGTGCGCTTCGCTCACGTGGCGCAGGTCAAAGTTTTTTCCTCCCTGCGGACCATCTGCCGGATCATCCGGCACCAGCCATCCATGCAACAAAAGCTGGCCTCCGGTGCTGTAAAACAAGGCGTGGGGGGCCACCTTTTTGGGCGCGCCGGAATAAGTCATCTGCACCAGCCGCCGTCCGGCAATAGCGTCACGCAGGGCCTGTTCAATCTGTGCGGGTGTCATGCGCCCATTATCGGCCACAAGGCAGGGCCTGGGCTATGGGCGCAGGGCGTATTAGTTGGGGGCGACTTCCAGCGTCTCCGCCGCCTTTTTGAGGGCTTCTTCCCGTGCCCGCTGCACACTCTGGGCGCTATACATCTTTTTGGCGCGGGCAAGGGCGCTGGCCGCCGCTTTTTGCTCCGGTTGATCTCCAGCCGCCTGCGCCAGCCGTACGGCTTCCTCCAGTGCGGTAATCGCCTCCGACGGGCGTTCGGTATTCAGGTACACCTCGCCCAACTGGCGGTAATAGAGCGGGTTCGGGGTTTCCTCCCCGGCCCCTTTCACATCTGCAAGCGCTTGCAGGTACCACTTTTCGGCGTCGGCAAACACTTCCTTTTGCAGGCTCTGATACCCCAGGTTGTTGGCCATGACGGCGGCGCTCATGAAGTTTTTTTCCGCAAGGTACATCTCCCTGGCCTCGCGCATCAGGATGCCCCGCTGGATGTTGTCTCCCAGACGGTAATACATGGAAGAGATCTCTTCCACGTAACGTGCCGTCCACAGCGGCGGACCCACCTCTCTGGCGTAGACGATGGATTTGTCGAGCCAGGAAACGGCCTCGGTGTTCCGCCCTGCCTGCGCATGTTTTTCGGCTTCCCTGTAGCAGACTGTGAAGGCCTCTTTCTGCTTGTCTTGCAACGCCAGCCAGACCACAGAAAACGCCACATCCCGCTTGGCATACCACTCGGCACCCTGCCACATGCCCACGGCCAGACCGGTAACCAGCACCAGAATAATTGCAATCACTTTCAGGGCTTCGCGCATTCTCTCTCCCTTGTGGGGTCCACAGGTCGGCTCACATTCCGCGCATTGTACACCGTGGAGTGCAAGCTGGAAATCACCTTGTTTTTTATATTGGTCAACCCAGGCACCGACGCGTCAGGCGCGCAAGCGCAAAGGCGCAAGCGGGTGTGCAGATCAGCCCGGCAGCCATTCCTGCATGGGCACCCAGGAAGGCCAGGCACCGGAGCTGTAGATCCACTCTTCGGCCTGTTTGTAGTCCGGGGTGTCCGCAAAATCCCCCTTCTTGAAGTAGCGAATCGACTGCTTGGCCATCTTTCGCCCTTCTACTTTGCGCCCTTGCGCAACGATCACCTGGGCCAGCCCGTCGGCCGCCTGCCCCATACGCAGAAACTCGTTCTGGGCCTGTGCCTGATGCAGCGCTTCCCAGTACAGCAGTTCGGCATACACCAGTTTTTCGCGTGCTTCGTACAAGTTGGCCAACCCCATCAGCACGGCGGCGGACTCTCCGGGTTTTGCCTCGCCGTTTTCTTTTATATATGCCTGCGCAAAGCGGAGGTAGGCCTCGGCACGGTCGGGGTCCTCTTGCATGACCTCCCGGCCCAGTTTCATGTAATCAGCGGGGATCTGATAGTGCAACGAGCGGCGCAAGCCTTTTTGCACCTCCTTTTGCGCCTGCATGCGCGAAAGCCTTAACTGAAGGTCGATCTCCACATCGGTGGACCACGGAACAGCGGCCGCCCGGTACGCTTCCATATAGGCTTCGATCGCCTTTTTCCTGTCCCCGGCGCGCTCGTAAACCGCCCCCAGAAAACTCTGGAAACAGCCCTGCTGCGCCTTGTTGCCCGTCTTTTTAGCTTCCACAACCCCACCGGTAAATACGCGGATGGCGCCTTCCCAGTCTTGCTTGGCGACATTGTCCAGCCCCACCTGCATCAGCCATTGGGGCACCGAGCCTTTCTCGGTAAAGCGGGTGGAGCAGTCCTGACTGATGGTGCTGCTGTTCAACATAAATTGATCAAATTTTTCCTGATTCGGTGGATTCAGGAGGGGAGCTATTTCGATCTTGGTGAGCGTGCGCTCCAGATTGCCCATGGCGTACATGTCACGCTTCATAAATCCGAAAATCGCCAGAAAACACACGACAAACGCCACGACGGCCATGGACGCACGCTTTTTTGCGCGACTCAGGGTGGCCGCATCCATCTTGATGCCCGGCTTGCCAAGCTTGAACTTGCCAAACTTGAGCTTGCCGGGAAGGCTTTGAATCTTGATTATGAGGCGCTCGAGTGCCGCAAAACCCTTGGTTTTGCCGACTTCCATGATGTTTGTGGCACTCAACTCTTCCGAGCCGTCCGAAGGGCCCGGCGGGGGCAGCGGCTTGCCGTCCTCACCCATCTCTTTCAGATCGTCGTCCTCGATATTCAACTTTTCCAGCAAGAACGGCATGCCGGGGATTTTTGACAGTTTTTCAAATAGTTCTGGCTTCATCCGACCATCCAATATCAACAAAAAGAGCGCGTGCGAACAGAGTCCGACAACTCTTTATCGGTCGGTTACCTGAATGCCTCAATAAAAGTATAAAAAGGGGGCAGCCCGACGACGCTTTCCCGCAGGCAAGCGGGATACGGGAACGGGATGTGGCGGGAAAGAGAGGGCGGAAAAAACCGCCCCGGAAAAACCGGGCTACCGGTCAGATAATCCGCAGGACGTTGCCCTGGTTTCTGACCGCGATGCGGGCGGCAATCTGCTGGGCCAGCGCGGTGATGATCTGGCTCTGCTCGGAGTCCGGATCGGCGGCGCAAATCGGCACCCCGGAATCGCCCCCCTCGCGCACGGCGATATCGATGGGGATGGCCCCCAAAAAGTCCAGTTTCAGCTCTTTGGCGGCCTTTTCGCCGCCGCCGGTGCTGAAAATATCGGTGCGCTCATGGCAGTGGGGGCACCTGAAGTAGCTCATGTTCTCGATAATGCCCAGCAGCGGCACGTTTACCTTCTGGAACATGGCCAGTCCCCGGCGGGAATCCAGCAGGGCCACCTCTTGCGGGGTGGTGACAATCACCGCGCCGGTGACCGGCATCAACTGGCAGATGGAAAGCTGGGCGTCGCCCGTGCCCGGCGGCAGGTCGACAATCAGGTAGTCGATCTCGCCCCAGTCCACATCTTTTAGAAACTGCTGAATGGCCCCGTGGATCATCGGTCCACGCCACACCAGCGGGGTGTCGTCCGGCACCAGAAAGCCCATGCTCATCACGCTCACGCCGTGGGCCTCCGGCGGCACCATCTTGCCGTCTCTGGAGATCGGCTGACCGGACAGGCCCATCATCTTGGGCACGTTGGGGCCGTAAATATCGGCATCCATAATGCCCACGCTGGCCCCCGTCCGGGCCAGGGCCACGGCCAGATTGACCGCCACGGTGGTTTTGCCCACACCGCCCTTGCCGGACGAGACGGCGATCACGTTCTTGATGCCGGGTGCCATTTCGTCCATCTGCGGGTTGCTGGCCCCCTTGGCCACCTGGGCACCCCACTTCACCTCGATCTTGTTCAACCCTTCCACCCCGGCAAGCCCTTCGCGGCAACGTTTTTCGATCTCGCCTTTTAACGGGCATGCGGGAGTGGTGAGCTGGATGGTGAAGGTCAGGGAATCCCCGTCGATCTGGATATCCTTCACCATGTTCAAGGTGACAATATCTTTCCCCAGTTCCGGCTCCTGGACGTTCTTCAGGGCATCGAGTACAGCTTGTTCGGTCAACATATCGGTCTACTCCAGCAAGACCCGGCAAGGTACGGGGGGGGAACCCAACGGGGGCGGCAATTTCTTAGCCGCCGGAAAAAATAATCACTCGGAAAATTATCCGACCGGTTTTCATTGCTGGTCAAGCAGTTATCCGACCTTTACGGTCGTAAAAGCATTTGACGCACAAACATTTGTTTTGTTACGGTGCCGTACATGAACGCGCAGGAACGGCATCACAGCCAGCCACTTTCCGCCCGGGCGCGGACCGTGCTGGGGTTTATCGAGGCGTATGCCGCCGACCACGGCTGCCCGCCCACGGTGCGGGAAATTGGCGAAGGGTGCGCCCTGCGCTCCACCCGCAGCGTGTCCGATTACCTGAAAACACTGGAAAAAGCCGGGTACATCCGCCGCAGGCAGACCCGCAGCCGGGGCATCGAACTGGTGAAAAACCGCAGTGCAAGCGAGCGCGGCGTGCCGCTTTTGGGGCGCATTGCCGCAGGTGCACCGCTGGCCGCCGTGACGGCCCACGCAGAAAAACTGCCGGTGAACGCCCCCGCCCTGTTTGGTGCGGACGACTGTTTTGCCCTGGAGGTGACGGGCGATTCCATGATCGACCGCCACATTGTGGAGGGCGACCGGGTGATCGTGCGCCCCGGTCCCACCGCCCATCCGGGCGAGGTAGTGGCGGTGGACATCGACGGCGAAGTGACCCTGAAGATATACAAGGAAGACGGCCCCCGCATCGTGCTGATGCCCGCCAACCCCGCCTATAACCCGATTGTACTCACCGGTAACGAAGGGGAAGTGCGGATACTGGGGGTGATGGTGGGCTTAATCCGCTCCCACTAATTTGCGCCGGAGCGGCCTGCACTTACCTTCCGGGCAATGGCCTCCGCCGCATTGTCTGCGGCAATATCTTCCTGCTCGCCCGCATCCATGTCCTTGAGGGTGTAGGCACCTTTGGCCACTTCGTCCTCCCCCACAATCAGGCAGAAGCGGGCGCGGGACTTGTTGGCCTTTTTCATCTGGCTCTTCAGTGATCCGCCGTCGTAGGCCCGCTCCACGGACACGCCTTGCTGCCGCAACGCCCGCAACAACGGCAGGGCGGCAGTCTCCGCCGCCGCCCCCAACAGGGCGGCAAACAGGTCCGGGCGTGGAGCCTCCGTTTCGGGAGCAAGCAGCAGCAGGCGCTCCACCCCCAGAGCAAAGCCGATACCCGGTTTGTTCTGTCCGCCCAGTTGCTCCACCAGCCGGTCGTACCGGCCCCCCGCCGCCACCGTGTTCTGGGCGCCCAGCTTTGTGGTGGTCCACTCAAACGCGGTGCGGGAGTAGTAATCCAGCCCGCGCACCATGCGCGGATTGATCTGGTAATCAATGGACAGCCCGTCCAGCCCGCTCTTTACGGTGTCGAAGTGCTCCTCGCAGGCATCACACAGGTGATCGGTAATGACCGGCGCGTCCGCTGTGGCCTCCCGGCAGTGGTCCACCTTGCAGTCGAGCACCCTTAAGGGGTTGGTGTCTTTCCTGCGCTGGCAGTTGCTGCACAGGGCATCGACCACACCGGCGATACTTTCCTGCAAGGTCTTGATATAGGCCGGACGGCAGTCGGGACAGCCGATGGAGTTGATCTCCAGGGTCAGGTCGGGGATTTGCAAAGCATCGAACAGGTCGGCCATCAGGGTCAGCACTTCCACGTCGGCGGCAGGCCCTTCCGCCCCCAGCACCTCCAGCCCCACCTGATGAAACTGGCGCAGACGGCCCGCCTGAGGGCGCTCGTGCCGGAACATGGGACCCACATAATACAGACGACTAATTGCATCCCGCTGCATGCCGCTCTGGATATAGGCGCGGATCACCCCGGCGGTGCCCTCCGGGCGCAGCGAAAGAGACTGGCCGCCCCTGTCGGTAAACGAGTACATCTCTTTTTCGACGATATCGGTCTCGGCACCGATGGTGCGGGCAAACAGGGCGGTGACCTCAAAAATGGGCACACGGATCTCGGCAAAGCCGTAGCGGGCAAATACCTTTCGGCAAATAGCTTCCAGTTGTTGCCAGCGGTGGGTATCGGTTGGCAGCACGTCCTTGACGCCGCGCACCGTCTGCACCGGGAACCGGATTTCCTCAGGATTGGTTTTGGACTCTTCGGACACCTTGACTCTCTTGCAGGATAAGGGCCTGCAAGGATAAAGGGGCGCCGGGAATGAGTCAACGGCAGCAGGGCCGGACATCGACAGGTTCCGGGTGCCACCGGTTAGCGGTATAATCCGGTCCGTCATGAATTTTCCCTGCCGCCGTGTCCCCTTGTTTGTTTCCCTGTTTTTCAGCGCCAGCCTGCTGGGGCTGGCTGTGGGATGTGTCGAGCCGTTCGATGTGCCGGACATCGGCACCCCGGACGGCAAGGCGTTCGTGAACCGGTGCAGCCTGTGTCACGCGCTGCCCGACCCCGCCCGCATGACCTATCCCAAGTGGGAGAAAGTGATCGAGCGCATGGCCATAAACATCCGCGCCCACAATGTGCCGCAGTGGCCGCCGGAAGAACAGGCGCAAATTTTGCGCTACCTGAAACGCCACGCAAAGCCCATAGGCGAAACACCGGAAAATGCGCCGTAGACCGCTTTTTTTGTCTCTCACCGGGCTTGTTTTACTGTGGAGTTGCATCGTCGGGGGGGAGTCCGCCTGGGCCGACGCTGAAACAGACCGGGGCGACACCCTTAAAAATGCAGGGTTTGCACCCGCGCCGACGGCGCAGGCGGCGCCGGGTTTTTCCCTGCCCGACCTGTCCGGCGCCGACGTGCACCTTGCGGACTACGCCGGAAAAATGGTGCTGATCAACTTCTGGGCCACC